>JAFEDN010000054.1 GCA_018241585.1 Pseudomonadota bacterium
GAAATCAATTCATAGGACGAACTCAACCAACTGGTACATCCTATACTTAAGCTTAAAAAAATCAGACCATTGACTTGTTCTATTCGCCGAGTTTGGAAAGGTAATAATTTTGCGCCTAGATATGGCCAATTGGGATGACGGTCTAATTCACTTAAGGCAGCCCTAGCAGCCAACTGCCCATATTGAAAAGCCGGTTGATTGGTGACGGCCAAAACACAATCAGACAGCAGCGATTGAAATAAATTTAAGCCGGAAAGCAACTGCTTTTCAAGAACATCAATATCTTGCTGCAACCGTTTTTTTTCTTGAGATAAATCCAGTTCAAGCTGTCCAATATGCCGTGATGTTTGATGTTGACGATACAGTGCATTAATGACCAGGTAAGCTTTTTGCTGCTGAAAACACTCTTTTAAAAAAGCTCTTTTTTGATATTGAATATTTTCTCGTAAAATCATTCGCCGTTGCAGTGGGGAGAATTTTTGGATGCGATGAGATAATGTCGTTTGCAAATAATATTGCCATTGCTTATAAACTAAAATGTGGCGTTGCCAGCGTACTATCTCGTGAAAACGCATGTAGTCAGCTTTTTGTCCACCAAACAACTGGCAGGTGCTGAAAATCCTGTACAAGATCTTTTTGCGACTATAGGCAAAATTGTTGGCGGATCGCTGGCAGGTCTCTTTGGTACGGTAATTGTGTACATGATTTATAAAAAAACTCAGGAAAAAGACACCAGTATTCAAAGTCCAATGGCATACGAAATTTACAAGCAGTTACAGCTCAGTCTAAGACACATAGCGCCCAAAGCTGATCCCCATAAAAGAGAATGTTATGTATCAACCATAACACACTTAACTGGGGAAGTGGAAACAAAATTAGCTATTCGTTTTCGTGATTTGTATCGCTCTCCCAAACCAGAGGATCAAACTCAATTTGCGCATTACGTCGAATTATTTTCTGACAGTATTCAAAAGCATGTGGAAATGCACCCCTCTCAATTGTGTGGAATTCGATTAATATGCTGTTTAAAATCTTACGAATTACTTGAATCAGATTTAACAAATTCGTCTAAGCGTCAGCAAATAATCAACGAAGTTATCAGTGCTGAAGCTAAAGGCGAGCCTATCATTAAAAAGAAAAGTTGCTGCCCCTCTTTTGCTGGAATTTTTAGCAAAGCCAGGCCAAGAAGTACTGCATTCCCGCTCGAATCAAAACAAATCGCAAGCACTGAAGAGTTAACCAGCCAATCTGCAACTATTGAAGTGGTAACTTTAAATTCAGATTCGTCCCCCTCTCCCACCGAAGGAGCAACACCTCTGGTTGAATCAAGATCTATATCGATATCACACGCTTAGGTCACTGCAAAACTAATATTGATGCTCATTTAGTATATCGTTCTATGGAAATCCACGTTTCATTATTCAGTTTTAAAAACTTGATAACTTCCGTAATGCGGCTCTTTAGGAAAAATCAATTTATGAAAACATTTAAAAATCATCTGTAAGGACGGTTTCAACGGTAGAACCCAAAAATAACGAGAGTCCGGGATGGCGCCTAATCGTGATTTGAATACTGCTGAAGTTTGTCCTAATAAAATTTTATTTTTCTTGAGCCGGAAAACATGATCCAGTTCATGATAAAAAAGATTACAATAAATTTCCTCTTTCAGGTACTGATAATCTAACCCCACATATAAATTGTAATAATTTAATTCATCGATCATGCCAATTGCGAACGCAACTGGAACATCTTTATCTTTAATCAACGTCATTAATACTTGTTTTGGAAGCGCATTGGGCAATTCTCGAAAAAAATCAATGGAAAAACATTCCAGTTTTTCCTTGGCTTTAGTCCAAACATTTAAATATAATTGATAAACTTGTTCAGTAAACTGGTTGCTGATTTGTTCCGGTTCTACAAAATGCTCTACAATCAGGCCCGCTTTATTAAACTTCTTCTTGTTGCACTTGATTTGGTAACGGTATCCCGATCGTAACTGATTTTCATAGGCAGAAAAATCTTCAAAAGTTTTTAATAAATGAAAAACCGGTTGTAATTGTCCTCGAGAATATTTCCATTTTTTTAAATATTTTAGTTGCAAATCTTGATTTCCATCTAGCTCCTTGAAAACCATTAATCGAGCATTTTGCTCTTGGGCGATTTTTAACATATTTTGATGGATTAATAACAAAATTTTCTCTGAATCTTCTTTGTTTTTCATTCGCAGGTGACTATGTCCAGAAGGTAAAGGTAACCCACAATATAGTACTTTCATTTTTAAGATATTTGGAAAGTAATGTCTAAGGGTTTTAATTACATTTGAAAAAATGGGATTGGAAGATTGAATAATATCGGTACGGAATAAGCTGAGACAAGCACAAGCAATCAATTGTTGTTGGGGATTACGAATCAGAATAATCCAAAATTTAGCTTGATCACTCAAGGTGCTTTCCATTAAATTGAGTAATCGGGGGTCCATGGCTAAGTCCATTTTAGGATTAACAAAATCCTGCCATTCCTGCCAATTTAATTGTTTGATGGATGCGTGAACTTCCACTAAGTACTGATCTTTCATAGCAATCCTTGCTTCATTTATAATTGTTCACGGGGTAGAAGGGTAACCGTTTCACGAGAATGAATATGCATACGCAGCGTTTATCCCGTGAACGCTTATCTTCCTTTACTTAATGGAAGTGTAGTCAAAACTTAAGCAAGAAGCAATTTATAGTATTTTATTAATTTTGTTTTAAACTTTTCATTACTAATTCATAAACATCGCTAGAAATATGAGGGCTGGATTGAATCCTTTGCAAATTGAGCCGCATCAGGTCTTGTCGTTGTTGATCAAATTTTTGCCAACGGGTTAATGGCTCAACTATTCTCGCAGCAACTTGCGGGTTTTTTGGGTCTATGGCAATGACTTGATCCGCAATAAATTGATAACCAGAACCATCATCCGCATGGAAATGGATTAAATTAGCAGCGAAAACGCCAATTAAATTATAAACATTATTGGGATTTTGAATTGAAAAAGCCGGATGTTTTAATAAAGTTTGTACCTCGGTCAAAGTATCCGGCAATTGTGAGCTGGCATGCAGCGCCAACCACTTGTTAACCACCAAGGGCTGATCTCGCCAACGATGATGAAATTCAGCTAGAGCTTGTCTTCTTTGCGGGCCATCGTAATTGTTCAAAGCCAGCAGAGCACCCATAGTGTCAGTCATGTTGTTACTAGATCGAAATTGTTGCATAGCCATATCTGCACAGGACTCTTGGCCAGTTTCAACAAGATAACTGAGGCATAAATTTTTAATACTGCGCTGGCCCATGCTTTTAGTGTTATAAACATAAGGGCCTTGGTTAGTATAGCGATGATAATTGTCTAATAATGACTGGTGCAACTCAGTAGCCAGTTGTTGCTTAGCAAATTCACGTGACAAATGAATATTATCGACATCCACAGGTAAAGAATATTGAGTTAAATAGCCTTCTGTTGGCAAAGTCAATAATCTAGTTAGTAAATGCAAATCAATGTTGTGATCATCAATTAACTGTGAATAAGCTTCGAACCATAAATGAGGTATCTGCATAGTCTGCATATTTTGCAACGCACCAACCAATTCCAAGATAATTTTTACTGCAAACTGCTGAGAAGCTTCCCAGCGCGCCACAACGTCACTATCATGCACCATTAAAAAAGCGAGTTGTGATAAATCATAAGGGTAATTGAACTTAACCGGAGCAGAAAAATTTCGCAACAATGACGGAACCGGCTCCTGAGGGACCTCTGTAAAAATAAATTCTTGTTGCAGGTCTTTAATGACTAATACCTTAGTACCCTGAACTGATTGTGGTTCGCTCTCCAGCTGTAACGGTAAATCCATGCCTTGTTTCCCGACTAGACCGATTGCTAACGGCAAATAAAATGCTTTCTTTGCAGATTGGTCAGCGGTTTTTGGAAGCACCTGCTTGACACTCAATTTAAATTGCTTTTGATCTGGATTATATTTCCCCTGGATTTCTAAAGTAGGCGTACCGCTCTGCCGATACCATCTAAAAAAATGATCAAAATTTTGGTGAGAGACATCGGCCATAGCCTTAACAAAATCTTCTACGGTCACCGCTTGACCATCGTGACGAGAAAAATACAGGTCCATGCCTTGACGAAATAATTCCGGCCCTAATAAAGTCCGAATCATCCGAATCACTTCAGCGCCTTTATAGTAGACCGTAGCGGTATAAAAATTATTGACTTCAATATATGCCTCAGGACGAATCGAATGAGCGTTTGGACCGTCATCTTCTAAAAATTGACGATTACGCAGCAGGTTGATTTCATCGATCCGAGCTACTGCTGGAGAAGTCATAGCAGCGTCGAACAATTGTTGACGCAATACGGTCAAACCTTCTTTCAAAGTTATCTGAAACCAGTCTCGGCATGTTACCCGATTGCCTGACCAATTATGAAAGTACTCGTGACCAATGACACTTTCAATGGCGGCATAATCTTGATCCGTGGCAGTTTCCGGCTTAGCCAAGATATATTTAGTATTAAAGATATTGAGCCCCTTATTTTCCATAGCGCCCATGTTAAAGTCACTAACAGCAACAATCATGTAAATATCCAGATCATATTCCCTGCCAAAAGTCTGTTCATCCCAGCGCATGGCATGCTTTAAAGCGATCAAAGCAAAATCACCTTGATCTTTGAACCCTTGCTCCAGATACATTTTCAATTCGACCCTACGGCCTGATTGAGTAACAAAGTGATCTTCCAACAAATCAAAATCACCAGCGACTAAAGCAAATAAATAAGCCGGCTTTAAAGAAGGGTCTTGCCAATGCACCCAATGCCTACCGCCCGGTAACTGTTTGGTTGCTATTAAGTTGCCATTGGAGAGTAAGTAAGGATATTTGCTCTGATCCGCTGAAATTGTAGTGGTAAAACGGGACATGACATCGGGGCGGTCCAAATAATAGGTAATACGGCGAAAACCATGGGCCTCACATTGAGTGCAAAAATTAGTTCGAGATTTATATAATCCACTTAATTTAGTATTTTTTTGAGGTTGCAGCACTACTTCAGTTTCTAAAATAAACTGATCCGGAACGTCGGAGATCGTGAGATGGTGTTCGGTAAGCTCATAGCGATCGGAAGATAAAAGATGGCCGTTAATATATACCGAGCGCAACGACAAATCTTCACCATCCAAAACTAATGGTGCTTGAGGATTATTGGCCGAGTTATTTCGACGCATATTCAGCACGGACTTAACCACGGTGTCTGCTTCATGCAAATCGACATGAATATGGACGTTATCGATCACAAAATCGGCAGGAAGATAATCTTTTAAATATAGGGTATTACGCATATTATTTATTCTCAAGAGTAAATGGTTTATAACCAGGAATCATTCTTCTTAATACATTGTTCTTTTCCATGAAATGGTGTTTCAAAGCCGCACCAACATGTAAAACAATTAAACCAATTAATATCCAAGCAAAAACTGCATGAATTGTGAAAAAATTTTGTGAAATTTGAGGATTTTTGGTCACTGGTACAGCGGCATTGAACCAATTCCAAACCATTACCGGATGTCCTCCAAAAGATGACAATAACCACCCACTCAAAGGCATAATCAATAACACTAAATAGAAGGCAGCTTGAACCGTGCGGGCGGCAATTTTCTCCCAGGGCGCAACAGTGATCGGAAGTGGTGGTTGAACATCATAAGCGCGCCAGCAAATCCTAATTATCATCAGAAATAAAATGGTCATTCCTACGGATTTATGTAAACCAATCAATTGCGATTTTACCGGACCATTTGGTATAAACAAAAAACTTAAGCCGATCGCTAACATACCAATTATCAAAACGGCCAGAATCCAATGCAGTAATTGCATCATCCAACCATAAGCATATCCATTACCTTTGATCATCAGAACTCCTTATATCATGCAGCCGCAAAAATTATATCAGCAATTCTGCTAAGCTGAAACACAAAATATACATTTTAGGTAATCGGTTTCAGGGATTGCCGGGTGAACAGGATGGTCTAAACCCTGATGACCTCTTGCGATTATTCGAACAGGTTTTTTAGCAGAAATTGAAGCAGCTAATATTACATTTTGCAAATCTTCTAAAGACAAATGGTGTGAACAAGAAGCTGAAATCAAAATCCCATTATTGGACAGCAATTGTAACGCCAAAGTGTTCAGGCGTTTGTATGCTAAAAAACCTGAACTAAAATCTTTTCGTTTTTTGATAAAAGCCGGTGGATCGAGCACAATCACATCGAATTGTTTTTTAGCTTCGATAAACTTTTTTAGTTGATCAAATGCATCGTTGTGACATAGGTGGATCGTCGATTTGAGTTGATTTAACTCGGCATTTTGTTGACATTGCTCTAAAGCTGCTGCCGAACTATCTACCGCCCAAACCTCAGCAGCACCGCATTTTGCTGCTTGAATAGACCATGCCCCAAGGTAACTGAACACATCCAACACTTTTTTACCTTTAACAAAACGCTGTAATTGGCGTCTATTTTCACGATGATCATAAAACCAGCCGGTTTTTTGCCCTGTCCAAGGTGCAACCAGAAATTGAGCATCATTTTCCTGGATCAGATATTGTTTTTCTGGTTCACCCAAAGCGGAACAAACATATTCTGGTAACCCTTCAGTAGCCCGCATACCATGATCATTTCGTAATAAAATAGCTTTTGGCGAGATCACATCTTTTAGTGCATAGATAATCAATTCTCGCAACTGTTCCATACCGGCTGTAGTTATTTGTACCACCAGTAAATCCCCATACCGGTCAACAATCAAGCCAGGTAACAAATCCGATTCACCATAAATCAACCGGTAAAAAGGTTGGGAAAAAAACTTCTGGCGCAAATCTAACGCCTGCTGTATTCTTTGAGCCATAAAATTCAAATTAATTTCAGTATGCGGATTTTTCGTTAGTAATCGGCCGCATAGTAAAGTATGCGGATTGATATAACCTGTCCCTAAAAAATTCCCTCGGGCATCGACCACTTCGATTAATTGCCCTGAAGAAAATTGCGCTAACGGCGATTTTTGAGTATCGACTTCATTGCTATAAATCCATAAATGACCTTGAATCAGTCGTTTTTCTTCATTTTTTCGTAAATGTAATCTCTTGAACAGCATCAATCCCCCATGAACAGTATCAGTATGTTATTATAATAAGCTATGTCGTTCCCAAAAATCATTATCCGCCGGCTAGGGCTTCAGCCCTATCCGGAAACGCTTCAATCCATGCAAAAATTTACTATGCAACGGACAGACAATACTGATGATGAACTATGGCTTTTGGAACATCCTGCTGTATTCACTCAAGGCCAAGCAGGTAAAGCCGAACATATTATCAACCCTCATCATATTCCGGTTATCCAAACCGATCGAGGTGGACAAATAACCTATCATGGGCCTGGTCAACTGGTAGCGTATCCGCTTTTAAATCTAAATCGGTTACAAATCAGTATCCGTGGTTTAGTCAGCTCATTAGAAAATTGTATAATCGCTTTACTAAACCAATTCCATATCCAAGCTCATTCTGTAGCTACCGCTCCAGGTGTATATGTAGAAGGTAAAAAAATATGTTCAATCGGATTAAGAGTTAAAAAAAGCTGTAGCTTTCATGGCATTGCTCTGAATATCAAAATGGATTTAACGCCTTTTAGTTACATTAACCCCTGCGGTTATAAGGGCTTAATCATGACGCAATTGGCTGAATTTACACCTGAAATAGATTTTACCGAAGTATTGCCTGCTTTTATTGCTACCTTTCTACGGCAATTCGGTTATACTAACTATGAAATAATCGATTATCAGAAGTGGGGCTAACAGAGGAGTTTTTTTAATGTCAACACCTTATAATCCCTCAGAAAAAGCGCTTGGGGCCGCGAAGCTGGCTCGCATTCCTGTAAAAGTGGAAACCAATCACCCTAATCTGCCTAAACCAGACTGGATTCGCATCAAATTAGGTCTTGGAAATTCGGTCAATCAACTGAAGGGACTGCTGCGCAGCAAACATTTGGTCACTGTTTGTGAAGAAGCTGCCTGCCCAAATTTAACAGAATGCTTCAGCCACGGCATAGCCACTTTTATGATCATGGGTGACAAATGCACTCGCCGCTGCACCTTTTGCAATGTGGGGCATGGACGGCCGGACCCGCTAGACCCTGAAGAGCCGAACCACCTCGCGGAAACCATCCAATTGATGAACCTAAAATATGTGGTCATTACCTCAGTAGACCGGGATGATCTCCGTGATGGAGGGGCCGGACACTTTGCCGCATGTATACAAGCAGCTCGTTCCCAAGTACCCAGTTTAAAAATAGAAGTGCTGGTCCCTGATTTTAGAGGCCGTAGAGACCAAGCTTTAGATCAATTAGCATTAGCCCTGCCGGATGTTTTTAATCACAATATTGAAACTGTACCCAGATTATACAAATCAGTCCGCCCAGGTTCAGACTATCAATGGTCCTTAGAATTACTTCAGACATTCAAACAACGCTTTAAAACCCATAATATTCCCACCAAATCTGGAATCATGTTAGGTTTGGGAGAAACCGATGAAGAAGTTAAACAAACATTGCTGGATTTAAGAAATCATCAAGTCGATATGGTAACTATCGGCCAATATTTGCAACCGACAGCTCATCATCACCCAGTACTTCGCTATGTCCACCCGGATCAATTTCAGGGATTTGCAGAATTAGCCAAACAGTTAGGATTTGTCAACGTTGCCAGTGGGCCTTTGGTACGCTCTTCTTATCATGCCGATAAGCAAGCAGCCGGTGAAACAGTCCGCTAACCTATAAGGCAATAAATATGTCCATGGAACATTTTCTTCAGCCCTTAATGGATTACTTACGAGACCACACCTTTTTAGGCATTGTTGTGACTTTTTTTGCCGCTTTTTTAGAATCTTTACCTATTTTGGGCACTATTGTACCCGGTTCAATTACTATGACCGCCATAGGCGCTTTAATTGGTTCCGGAGTTTTACCTCCCTATCTAACCATTTTTTTTGGCATATTAGGAGCCTTTACCGGGGATTATTTGGGTTTCTGGGTGGGGTCGCGCTACCACGATGCAATTCGTAACTCATGGCCTCTGAATCGACTAAAAAAATATATTCAGTATGGCGAACGTTTTTTTGTTAAACATGGCGGTAAAAGTATTATTATCGGCCGCTTTATTGGACCAACCCGTGCGGCTATGCCATTAATTGCAGGGATTTTACGTTTTAGTTGGAAAAAATTTATTCCAGTTGCGCTTGTGGCCTCGATTCTGTGGTCACTCGCCTATATGGCTCCCGGTATTTTGCTAGGGGCTTTGGCCATGGAATTTTCCAAAACTGAAATGAGCAAAGTGCTGCTATACGGCATTATCACTATCGTTATTTTATGGCTGGTTTTCTGGCTTGGCCAGCACTTTTTTAAGCAGGTATCTAAAAGGATCAACCGGTTTTTTCAATATCTTTGGAACCGTTTGAACCAAAACTCAACCGGCTGGTTTGTTAAATTAATTCGCAACCAACAGCATCCTCATGATTTTCATCAAATAAAAAAGTTTTCTTTAGCCGTCCTATTCGGTTTTTTATTTCTTTTAATATGGCTAGATGTTGCTTATCAAGGGCCACTGAGCAAAATTAATCAACCGCTTTTCTACTTTTTACAAAGTTTTAGAAGTGATCGTTCAGATAAAGTCTGGACCCTTTTGACTATTTTGGGTACACCGCTTGCGTTGTTAGCAGCCAGTTTTTTAGCTTCCATCGGCCTGGCCTGGTATCGTCACCGGCGATCAGCTGTGCATTTATTTTTAGTGGGTATTATTAGCGCAGCTGCGGTGGAATTGATAAAAAAAATATATTTTTCGGCCAGACCTGCCGGTCTGTTAATTGTGGATAAAAGTTCATCGTTCCCAAGCGGCCACACCACTGAAAGTATCGCCATTTTGGGTTTTATGGCTTTTTTAACAGCCAGGACTATTCCAAAAAAATGGCGGAATTTATCTTACACGTTATTCTGCTTAGTTATTTTTCTAATTAGTTTCTCTAGATTAATCTTGGGTCAACATTGGCTCACTGATATCTTAGCGGCTTGGTGTCTAGGTTTATCAATTTTATTATTGGTGACTGTCTCCTACCGGCGCACCCCTAGCCACCGTTCCATTCTAAAAATGAATCTCTACCGGTGGGGCGCTATTGCTTTAATCAGTGCGGGTATTCCTTGGATAATATCGGGAATTACTCACTACAATACTATTTTGCAAACTTCCCAAATTTCCAGACCGGAATATACCCTAAATCAAGAGCAATGGTGGCAGCAACCAACACTTTCAGTACCCCTGTTTCGGGCTGACCGGTTTGGTCAATTAAGTGAACCTTTTAATGTTCAATGGGCCGGAAAACTGGAGGATATTCAGGCTTTTCTGATTGATCACCACTGGGAAATGGCGGTTAAACAATCGCGGGTATCCACCACTTTATCTCGCTTTACCAGCCACGAACCGGAATATAACGTACCTTTATTGCCTAGATTATATCGCAATCAACCCCCCGCTCTTTTCTTTATAAAAAGAATTCCGAATTCCCGTGATATTTTGGAATTACGATTGTGGCAATCGGGTATTACCTTATCACCTCAAAAAGTACCTTTATGGTTAGGGGTGCTGACTTACCATATTCCTCCGAATCGAATTTTAAAATTCGCTAATCGTTATTTCCACTTACAATCGAGCAAAGTATTAATTTATTCCTCATCGCATTCAGATGGATCGATTTTTCAAATTGTTAATATTGCAGCAGACCAGCAACCAGAAAAAATCCGCAAACAAAATTGGGATGGCGATGTTTTTGTTATTTATACTATTCCGAGTCCGAGCAAAAAATTGTAAACGTTTATGTATCACTCTGCGGCTAGTCATGTTCGCGTCCTATTGATTTACCCTCTCGTGACCATTCGGTTTCTTTATTAAGCGCTTTCAGATTCTTGGAGGTTGCACCTTGTAACAGCTCTTTTAATGTGTAACGCGTACGTTTTGTGGGATGCGCAATAAAACCTTGTTCGGTTACACTGAGTTCAAGTGTTGATCCCACCCCAATATTTAATTGTTTGAGTACCTCGGAAGGGATGGTAATAATCGCAGCGCCACCTTGTTTACGGATGTTTACAGTCATCATCACGATATATCCTCGACTCAGCAGTTCCCGCTGAAGCAAAAATTACCTATAAATTCATGAAATATT
>JAFEDN010000055.1 GCA_018241585.1 Pseudomonadota bacterium
TGTTATGTTAAAAAACCTGGGGATCACTCAGATCCATGGGGGCTGCGATCGCGCCATCCTGGCGCTCACGCTCGGATAACCCTAACCCTCCGGATTTTGCCTCAAATATTAAGCCCAGCAACCTGATGAAAGTATAGTGGCGGTCGCTATTGTCTTTTTGCTTGGCCCTTTAATCGATACCTTATGGATAGTATTTCCCGTCGTCTAGCCGTATTACATAGGTATCTTTGTAAGGGCAATAATAATTTATGAGAAACACACAAGTCTCCCAAACACACTTACTAAAAAACTGGCAAAAGGATAATAACGACCAGCACTTTACTTTCATCAGGTTACCGAGCTTGACCTCCCGGCAAAATCCGTAGGGTTGGGGTTATCCGAGCGTGAGCGCCAGGATGGCGCGATCGCAGGCCCCATGGATGGGTTTACGCCGGTCGGAGAACCCCAACCCGGAGGATTTTATAGCCGGGAGGTCATGCTCGGTAACCAGCACTCTCAGGGTAATTTGCTTCAAGAACTAGCAAGGCAGCCTGGAGAATACCCGGAAATTTGAGAATTAGCAGAAATCATAGAGATCCCGCGGTCAAGCCGCGGGATGATGGATGCTTTAGTTTGGGATGTTCAGTACGCCCTAGAGTTTTTGGCTCTGAGCAATCTTGTTTTGTCCTATTTTTCCTCGGCGTCTTTTCTTAGCGCTTCACCCAGTGCTTTCTCTGCTTCTGCTGCTACTTCTTCAGAAGTTAACTTTTCAGGAACAGCCGGTTCAGCAGCCGGTTGATCGCGTTTTTTGCGACGGGAACTATGGTAAGCATATCCAGTTCCGGCTGGAATTAATCGGCCCACCATAACGTTTTCTTTCAAGCCCCTTAATTCGTCCTTCTTTCCAGCAACCGAGGCTCCTGTTAAAACCCGAGTGGTTTCCTGGAACGAAGCGGCCGATAAGAATGAGTCCGTTGCCAACGAAGCCTTGGTTAATCCCAACAGCACAGGCTCGTAAGTAGCAAGAGCACCCTTATTTAACTCAATTTTTTCATTTTCCAAGTCAACACGATAATGCTCCACTTGCTCACCACGAATGAAAGAAGAATCACCTGGCTCTTTAATTTCAACCTTACGTAGCATCTGCCGGACGATCACCTCAATGTGTTTATCGTTGATCTTTACACCTTGTAGACGATAAACCTCTTGTACTTCATCCACAATGTAGTTGGCAAGCGCATTGACACCCAACAACCTTAATACATCGTGTGGATCGGTTGAACCATCAGCAATCACTTCACCTTTAGTAACGGTTTCACCTTCAAATACAGTAATTCGCCGCCATTTCGGGATCAATTGTTCAAATTTAGCGCCATCTGGAGCGGTAATAATCAAGCGGCCTTTTTCTTTGGTATCTTTACCAAAGCTGACTACGCCGGATATTTCTGCCAAAATTGCGGCATCCTTAGGACGTCTGGCTTCAAACAAATCAGCAACCCGAGGTAAACCACCGGTAATATCTCGGGTTTTAGAAGCTTCTTGCGGAATACGAGCCAGTACATCACCTATTTCCACTTTTTGGCCGTCATCTTTATTGATTATGGTGCCTTCAGATAAGAAATAGTGCGCTGGAATACTACTGCCCGGTAGAAAAACATCACGGCCTTTATCGTCTACCAATTTAATCATCGGACGCAGTTCTTTACCGCTGACACCACGCTGACGGCTAGCTGTAACCACTACGTTACTTAAACCTGTCAGTTCGTCGGTCTGCCGGCTCATGGTGACCCCTTCAACCAAATCCACTAATTGTAAGCGGCCGGCCACTTCAGTAATAATGGGGTGAGTGTGAGGGTCCCATTGAGCAACAATTTGCCCGCCTTTGACTGCACTACCATCTTTGACATTTAAAGCAGCGCCGTAGGGGACTTTGTATTGCTCTCTTTCCGCCCCGTGAACATCATGAACAATTAACACTCCGGAACGGGACACTGCCACGATATTGCCATCAAGTTGTTTAACAGTCTTTAAGTTTTGTAATCTGACCGTTCCGTCGACTTTAACTTGAATATTATTGATGGCGGTGGTCCTTGAAGCAGCACCACCAATGTGGAAGGTACGCATCGTTAGCTGTGTTCCTGGTTCACCAATGGACTGGGCGGCTACTACACCCACTGCTTCTCCGACATTGACCAAATGTCCTCTCGCCAAATCGCGGCCATAACATAGAGAACATACACCATAACGAGTTTCACAAGTAATAGTTGATCGCACTTTCACGGTATCAATATTATGCGCTTCTAATAGGCTGATTTCTTTTTCTTCTAATAATGTACCTACTTCCAGAATAACATTTTTGGTTTTTGGATCAATCACTGGATCAGCCAGTACTCGACCTAAAACTCTTTCTGAAAGAGGTTCAACGACATCGCCGCCTTCTATGTGAGGACGCATTTCAATACCAGAACTGGTGCCGCAATCGTTTTCGGTGACCATTAGGTCTTGCGCCACATCCACTAACCGGCGAGTTAAGTAACCTGAGTTAGCAGTTTTCAAAGCGGTATCGGCCAAACCTTTACGAGCACCGTGCGTTGAAGTGAAATATTGTCCTACGGTTAATCCTTCCCGGAAATTAGCAGTAATGGGTGTTTCGATAATGCTGCCGTCAGGCCGAGCCATCAAACCTCTCATCCCAGCAAGCTGACGAATTTGAGTAGCTGAACCTCGAGCGCCGGAATCGGCCATCATCCAAACTGCGTTAAAAGAAGCATCTGAAGCTGAAATCTCTGACATCATCGCTTTAGCTACTAATTCAGTGGTATGCGACCAAATATCCACCACTTTACTGTAGCGTTCACCTCGGGTTACTAAACCGGAAGCGTATTGTTGTTCAATATCGCGAACTTCATTTTCTGCTCGATCAATAATTTGAGTTTTTTCTTTAGGAATGACCATGTCATTGATGCCAATTGAAACGCCGGAATAAGTAGCATAGCGAAACCCGGTATACATGAGTTGATCGGCAAAGATTACCGTTTCTTTCAATCCTAATTGCCGATAACATTCGTTCAGCAATTGAGAGATCATTTTTTTGGTCATCGGCTTATCTACTAAGCTGAAAGGCAACGCTTTAGGAACAATTTCCCACAATAAAACTCTCCCTACTGTTGTTTCTACTAATTGGGTTTTATCATTGATTGTTAGACGTACCTTAACGCGAGCATGGATGTCGACCTGTTTACTTTGATATGCGCGCGCAACTTCCGATTCATCGGCAAAGATCATACCTTCACCGGTTGCGCCGGCCCGGTCACGGGTCATGTAATATAAACCTAAGACCACGTCTTGAGTCGGTACAATGATTGGCTCACCGTTTGCTGGGTGTAACACATTGTTGGTTGACATCATTAAAGAGCGCGCTTCCAATTGAGCCTCAAGTGTTAAAGGCACATGCACCGCCATTTGGTCACCGTCAAAGTCGGCGTTATAAGCAGTACAAACCAATGGATGCAGCTGGATCGCTTTACCTTCTACTAAAACCGGCTCGAAAGCTTGGATACCTAATCGGTGCAAAGTTGGAGCGCGGTTTAGTAATACCGGATGCTCACGAATCACATCAGCCAAAATATCCCACACTTCCGGCGCTTCCATCTCCACCATGCGTTTTGCAGCTTTGATGGTAGTCACTAATCCTCGACGTTGTAACCGGCTGAAAATGAAGGGTTTAAATAATTCCAAGGCCATTCGTTTGGGAAGACCGCATTGGTGTAATTTCAATTCTGGTCCCACTACAATCACTGAACGGCCAGAGTAATCGACACGTTTACCTAATAAATTTTGACGGAAACGACCGCCTTTACCTTTAATAAAATCTGCCAAAGATTTTAAGGGCCGGCGATTCGAACCTAAAATAGCCCGTCCACGACGGCCATTATCTAGAAGTGCGTCTACCGCCTCCTGTAACATACGTTTTTCATTACGTACGATAATATCCGGGGCGTTTAAATCTAATAAACGTTTTAAGCGATTATTACGATTGATTACTCTACGATATAAATCATTTAGGTCTGAAGTGGCAAAACGTCCACCATCTAATGGCACTAAAGGCCGAAGATCGGGCGGCAATACCGGCAGTACGGTCAACACCATCCATTCTGGCCGGTTACCTGATGACAAAAAGTCATTCATTATTTTCAAACGCTTGCGTAATTTGACGATCTTAGTTTCAGAAGTGGTGGTAAACAATTCTTCTTGCAGCCTTTTTACTTCTTCTTCTAAATTTATTTCACGCAGCAATCTTTCAATGGCTTCTGCACCCATCAAGGCTTCAAACTCATCACCATATTCTTCTATAGCATCCAGATAGGCTTCTTCTGAAAGTAATTGACCTTTATCAAGAGGAGTCATTCCTGGATCAACCACTACAAACGCTTCAAAATACAAAATCCGTTCAATGTCGCGTAAGGTCATGTCGAGCATTAAGCCAATGCGCGAAGGTAGTGATTTGAGATACCAGATATGCGCCACCGGGCAAGCCAATTCGATATGACCCATACGGTCTCTTCGCACCTTGGCTAAAGTCACTTCTACACCACATTTTTCGCAAACCACACCACGATGCTTTAGTCGTTTGTATTTACCGCATAAGCATTCATAGTCTTTGATCGGACCGAAAATTTTAGCGCAAAATAACCCATCTCGTTCCGGTTTAAAAGTACGATAATTGATCGTTTCAGGCTTTTTCACTTCACCGAAAGACCATGAACGAATATCAGCCGGGGAAGCCAGACGAATTCTCAAAGCATCAAATTCATCAACAGCATGATCTACTTTGATTTGTCTTAATAGGTCTTTCATGCCGCCAATATTGGCTTGAGTTTCCGTTTTTTGAAAAGCATTTGCCATATTTAATACCTCACGTCTATTCACTTTCTAAAGTAATGTCGATACCTAAAGAACGAATTTCTTTCACCAACACATTGAAAGATTCAGGCATACCGGCATCCATTTTGTGATTGCCATCCACAATGTTTTTATACATACGGGTACGGCCATTCACGTCATCTGATTTGACAGTTAACATTTCTTGTAATGTGTAAGCAGCTCCGTAAGCTTGTAACGCCCACACTTCCATTTCACCAAACCTTTGTCCACCGAACTGCGCCTTACCGCCCAACGGCTGCTGAGTCACTAGACTGTAGGAACCGGTGGACCTAGCATGCATTTTATCATCGACCAAATGGTTCAATTTCAGCATGTACATATAACCGACGGTAATCGGTCTTTCAAACGGTTCGCCGGTACGGCCGTCAATTAATTTGGTTTGGCCGCTTTCAGGCAAGCCGGCCATTTTCAGCAACTGACGAATTTCCGCTTCGCTGGCTCCATCAAACACCGGAGTGCTGACCGGTACGCCATTTTTAAGGTTGTTGGCTAACTCAAAAACTTCAGTATCAGTCAAAGCATTCATATCTATTTTATGTTCTTTACTAACACTGTAGATAGGGGCTAACTGTTCACGAAGTTGATCCACAGACGGCTGTTGCTGTAGCAAATCACCAATTTTTTGGCCTAAACCTTTAGCGGCCCATCCCAAATGAGTTTCTAAAATTTGACCGATGTTCATACGAGAAGGCACGCCCAACGGATTTAAAACGATATCCACCGGTGTACCATCTTCTAGGTATGGCATGTCCTCAATAGGCACGATTGTAGAGATTACCCCTTTGTTACCGTGACGGCCCGCCATTTTATCACCGGGTTGAATCCGGCGCTTAACTGCAAGATACACTTTAACAATCTTAATAATCCCTGGGGCCAAATCATCACCTTGAGCCAGTTTTTGTCTAGCGTCTTTCAATTTGGCATCGCGCTCTTTTCTTAAATTCTTGTAAGCGTCTTGGGCGGCTTCTAATTGTTGATGGACTTCTTCATCCCGAACCCGGATATCGAACCATTTTTCATGAGCAAGGTCCTGTAAATAAGCCTTGGTAATTTTAGAACCGGCTTTTAATTTTGCAGGGCCTCCATCCGCCACACTACCAACCAAACTTTCAGCCAAACTGTTAAAAAGCGCTTCTTCACGAATACGCATTTCATCATTGCAATCTTTTTGCAACTTGGCGAATTTCGCTTCTTCGATTTCCATGGCTCTGGCGTCTTTCTTCATACCCTCTCTGGTAAAGATATGAACATCAATAACCGTGCCATTCATTCCTGATGGGACTCGTAACGAACTATCTTTCACATCGGACGCTTTTTCACCAAAAATGGCTCGCAGTAATTTTTCTTCAGGAGAAAGCTGGGTTTCACCTTTAGGAGTCACTTTACCGACTAGAATATCACCTGCCTCAACTTCGGCGCCGACAAACACGATACCTGCTTTATCTAATTTTCCTAAAGCACTTTCACCTACATTGGGAATATCAGCCGTGACTTCTTCAGGACCTAATTTGGTGTCTCGTGACACGCAAGTCAATTCTTGAATGTGGATGGTAGTAAAGCGATCTTCTTCTACTAATTTTTCCGAAATTAAAATAGAGTCTTCGTAGTTGTATCCGTTCCACGGCATGAACGCGACCAACAGGTTTTGACCTAGAGCCAACTCACCCATATCGGTTGACGGTCCATCCGCCAACACATCGCCCGCTTCGACTCTATCGCCGACATTGACAATAGGTCTTTGATTAATGCAGGTATTATAGTTAGAACGGTTGAACTTAATCAGATTATAGATATCCACGGCGCCGGCTTTTTCGTTAATGGCTTTGGCGTCCACTCGAACTACGATGCGTGAAGAATCTACTGAATCGACTATTCCGGGTCTAGTAGCGCTTACTGTCACTCCAGAGTCAACGGCTACAATCCGTTCAACGCCAGTGCCAACCAAGGGTTTGTCGGGCGTAATAGTCGGAACGGCTTGACGTTGCATGTTAGACCCCATTAAAGCACGGCTAGTATCATCGTGCTCCAAAAAAGGAATCAACGCAGCAGCTACCGAAACCATTTGTTGCGGCGAAACGTCCATATAATTAATTTTTTCTGGCAGAGCTAAGGTAGACTCATTTTTATAACGGCATAGCACTAGACCGCCTGTTAACTGCCCTTGGTCATCCACCGGACTATTAGCTTGAGCGATATAATAATCGCCTTCTTCGATAGCAGACAAGTAATGAACTTCATTAGTTACTACCCCATCAATGACTTTCCGGTACGGGCTTTCTAGAAACCCATATTCATTAGTGCGGGCGAACACCGACAAGGAGTTAATCAAACCAATATTTGGACCTTCCGGAGTTTCAATGGGACACAAACGTCCGTAATGGGTAGGATGAACGTCTCGGACTTCAAAACCCGCTCGTTCTCGTGTCAAACCTCCGGGTCCTAAAGCAGAAATACGCCGTTTATGGGTAATTTCCGACAAGGGATTATTTTGATCCATAAATTGGGATAATTGGCTGGAGCCGAAAAACTCTTTAATGGCAGCCGCTACTGGTTTAGCATTGACTAAATCTTGGGGCATCATGTTCTCAACATCAGCCAAACTTAACCGGTCTTTAACCGCACGATCTACCCGCACTAATCCGATACGGAACTGATTTTCGGTCATTTCACCAACACTACGAACTCGACGGTTGCCTAAATGATCAATATCATCCACTTCACCTTGTCCATCGCGGATTGCCACCAACACTTTCAGCACTGCTACGATGTCTTCACGTGATAATACTCCAGGACCAGACAATTCCTCCCGGCCAACTCGTCTGTTAAATTTCATTCTACCAACAGGAGATAGATCATAACGTTCGATAGAGAAGAACAAGTTATTGAACAAAGTTTCTGCGGCATCTTTGGTCGGCGGTTCACCTGGACGCATAATACGATAAATTTCAATCAAAGCTTCTAATTGGTTGCGGGTGGTATCTAATTTCAAAGTGTCAGAGATATAAGGCCCGCACTCAATTTCATTGATGTATAAAGTTTTGATTGTTTCAATGCCGGCTTTTTTAAGTTGATTTAATAAATCTAATGTGACGTCTTGACCTGCTTGGGCCAATACTTCACCGGTATTAGGATCAACAATAGCTTCAGCAATCACCTTGTTGATGAGATACTCTACCGGCACTTCCAGTTGGTTTAAACCGGCTTTTTCCATCAAACGGACGTGTCTAGCAGAAATACGTCTGCCTACTTCAATGATCACATCACCTTTGTTGGTTTTTATATCAATAACAGCCAGTTCCCCGCGCAGGCGTTTAGGAATTAAATCTAAAATTATTTTCTCGTCATGAAGATGAAAAATATTGGATTCATAAAACATGCCCAATATTTCTTCGGTATTGTATCCAAGCGCGCGTAATATGACTGTGGCCGGTAATTTACGGCGGCGATCAATTCGAACGAAAATGGCGTCTTTAGGATCGAACTCAAAATCCAACCACGAGCCACGGTAAGGAATCACTCTAGCAGAGAACAATAATTTTCCGGATGAATGGGTTTTGCCTTTGTCGTGTTCAAAGAACACACCAGGAGAACGGTGTAGCTGAGAAACGACTACACGTTCGGTGCCGTTGATAATAAAGCTTCCAGTATTGGTCATTAGAGGGATTTCGCCCATGAAAACTTCTTGTTCTTTGATATCTTTAATAACGGGGTTATCTAATGATTTTTCTTTATCAAATACCACCAAACGCATTTTAACTCTTAAAGGAGCTGCATAAGTGGCGCCGCGCAGACGGCATTCTTGTACATCAAATAGCGGTTCTCCAAGATTATAATCAACATATTCTATTTGAGCATGTCCGGAGTAACTTTTAATAGGAAATACGCTCTTAAATGCAGCGTGTAAACCAAGTTCTTTTCTTTGATCAGTGGAAATTCCCAATTGCAAAAACTGCTCGTAAGAGCCTACCTGTGTAGCCAACAAATAAGGAATGTCTAAAACTTCGCCTTTCCCTTTGCCGAGTCGAAGACGAATGCGTTTTTTTTCGGTATTGGATTTGACAGTATAAACACTTTCAGTTTTATGCTTAGTAGGCATGAACACCTCGTTATTTTACAAATAGAAAAGTCCCCCACAGGATTAACTCATCCTGATGAGGGATCGAAAGAGGGAGAAGAGCGGAATAATCTCCCCCTTCATTCCAAATATCGGCTTTGCCGACGTTTGGATATTACTTGACCTCAACAGTTGCGCCGGCTTCAACTAATTTCTTCTTAATACTTTCAGCATCAGCTTTAGATACGGCTTCTTTGACGTTGGCTGGAACACCTTCGACCATATCTTTGGCTTCTTTCAGTCCTAAACCGGTAATTTCTCGGATCACTTTAATAACTCCGATTTTGTTGGCGCCGAAGTTAGTCATTACTACGTTAAATTCGGTTTTTTCTTCAGCGGCAGCAGCTTCACCTGCACCCGCTGCAGCCGGAGCAGCAACCATTGCAGCAGCGGCTGAAACACCGAATTTTTGTTCCATCGATTTTACTAAATCGACAATATCAATCACACTCATGTTTGAAATTGCATCTAAAATTTCTTCTTTGGAAACGGCCATTTTATTCTCCTCGAATTAAATATATTGTTTGATTATAAAACCGCTGCACCTTTCTTATCAGCAACAGCGGACAAAACTCTGACAAATTGTCCGTAAGTCTCGGTCATAGTTCTCGCCAGTTGGACGACAGGCGCTTTCATGACTGACATCAACTGAGCTAAAGCTTCCTCGCGTGAAGGCATACTGGCAACGGCTTTGATTTGATCCGCAGCCATCAAACGTCCTTCTAATACCAAAGCTTGTACCACAAAATTATTGTGATCTTTGGCAAAATCGCGCAACAATCTTGCAGTAGCCGCCGGCTCATCTTTTGTAAAAACTAAGATTGTCGGGCCGACTAATGAATCTTGTATGCTTTGGAAGTGGGTTCCTGCTAGCGCCTTTCGAGCCAGAGTATTACGATATACTTTTACTGACGCCTTAACCTTGCGGGCATTAGTACGCAGTTTAGTTAATTCGGATACTTTTAGACCACGATAATGGGCAGCAAATAAAGAACCTGAACGGGCGGCGACTTCTGACAATTCTTCTACAATCGCTTTTTTTCCGTCGATCTTCACATTTACCTCATTAATCTTGTTAACCCAGAAAAATCTTTCGATTTTCCACCCTAAGGTGGCCGTCTTTCCCAAAGAGCGGCAACACCGTCTGCGTAGGATATTAAGTCCAAAGTAATACTTTGTCCGCCTACGGTCTTCGACGGCCAAAGCAGGTTTCAACTTAGAAGTTCCCCCGCTTCTGCCGTAAAATTCTTTACTCTCCTCCTAATAAACTGCCAACATCCACTAACAGGCCTGGGCCCATGGTTGAAGAGATGGTTACTTTTTTGAAGTAAACACCTTTGGCAGTAGCTGGTTTAGATTTCATTAACCCTGAAATTAACGCTTTAACATTTTCTGCTATGGCTTTTTCTTCAAAATTGACTTTGCCAACAGTGCAATGAACAATGCCGTTTTTGTCGTTACGGTATTGTACTTGTCCACTTTTGGCATTTTTCACCGCGCCAGCGACATCTGCTGTAACGGTGCCAACTTTTGGGTTAGGCATCAAACCACGTGGACCTAAAATTTGACCTAGTGTACCCACTATACGCATGCTATCTGGGGTAGCGATCAATACATCGAATTCGATGGTGCCGCCTTTAATAATTTCAGCCAGGTCTTCAAAACCGACGATATCAGCTCCTGCTGAACGTGCTGCAGTGGCTTTATCACCCTGAGCAAATACGGCTACTTTTACTTGACGGCCGGTGCCATGAGGTAACACGATTGCGCCTCGAACGCCTTGATCGGATTTTCGGGAATCGATTCCTAAGTTAACTGCAAGATCAACACTTTCCACAAATTTGGCAGTGGCGCATTCTTGTAGTAATTTTACGGCTTCGTTAACAGGATATACTTTTCCTGGTACGACTTTTTCTAATATGGTTTTTCTTCTTTTTGATACGCTCATCTTACACACCCTCCACGTCGATACCCATGCTGCGGGCTGTTCCTGCGATTGTACGGACTGCTGCGTCTAAATCATTGGCTGTTAAATCAGGTTGTTTGATTCGAGCGATTTCTTCCAATTGGGCGCGAGTAATTTTACCCA
>JAFEDN010000056.1 GCA_018241585.1 Pseudomonadota bacterium
GGAGTTTTTGGCTCGATGTTGTCTACACCAATCATTAATCCGCCTCAAAGCGCGATTTTAGGTATGCACAAAATCATTGAGCGTCCGGTAGCTGAAAAGGGCCAAATAGTAATCCGGCCGATTATGTATTTGGCCTTATCTTATGATCATCGTATTATTGACGGCAGTGAAGCAGTACAATTCTTAGTAGTAATCAAAGAACTGCTTGAAGACCCTGCTCGTCTGTTACTTCAAATTTAATTAAGGGGCTTGCTCAATGAATCTACATGAATATCAAGCTAAACAATTGCTAAAACAAAAGGGAATACCGGTTCCACTAGGAGAAGTGGTTTGGGATGCAGAGAGTGCTTTGGAGGTTGCATCGAGGATCGGTGGTTCACGTTGGGTAGTCAAAGCGCAAGTGCATGCGGGAGGCAGAGGCAAAGCAGGTGGCGTCAAAATTGTAGATAACAAAGACGCTTTGCAAGCTGCTGTCAAGGCTTTATTAGGAACCCGCCTAGTCACCTACCAGACTGACGCTCATGGCCAACCAGTCAATCAAGTTTTAATTGAGCAGCCATCCGAAATTGACCGTGAGCTTTATTTGGGAGCAGTGGTTGACCGGAGTTCTAAAAGAATTGTTTTTATGGCTTCTACTGAAGGCGGCATGGAAATCGAACAAGTCGCCAAGCATCATCCAGAAAAAATTTTAACGGCGACAATCGATCCGAGTGTAGGCCTGCTGCCGTTTCAATGTCGAGAGCTTTTTTTCGGCTTAAAGTTAGAGATTCAGTTGCTGCAACCGTTCACTGATATTTTAATCAATCTTTACCGATTATTTGTTGATTACGATTTAAGCCTTTTAGAAATTAATCCATTAGTATTAACCCGCAGCGGCCATTTGATTTGTTTAGACGGCAAAATCAATATCGATGATAATGCTTTATATCGACAACCTGAATTGCGTCAAATGAGAGACCCAACTCAAGAAGATGAACGCGAAAATCGTGCTCAGCAATGGAATTTAAATTATATTGCCTTAGATGGTGATATCGGTTGTATGGTCAACGGCGCAGGATTAGCCATGGCCACGATGGATTTAATTCAATTAAAAGGTGGTAAACCGGCTAACTTTTTAGATGTAGGCGGTGGCGCCACGGAAGAACGTGTTAAAGAAGCCTTTAAAATCATTATGTCTGACAGTCATGTGAAAGGAGTTTTTGTCAATATTTTCGGCGGTATTGTTCGTTGTGATTTAATTGCAGATGGCATTATCGGTGCCGTCAGAGAAGTCGGAGTAAAAGTGCCGGTGGTGGTTCGTCTTGAAGGCAATCGAGCCGATTTGGGGGCGCAAAAACTGGCCGGCAGCGGCTTCAACATTGTGGCGATTACCCAATTTGCCCAAGCGGCTGAAAAAATCGTCGAATTAGTAAAAGGTAATAAATAAAATGAGTATATTGGTTGATGCAAATACTAAAGTGATCTGCCAAGGTTTCACTGGAAAACAGGGAACCTTTCATTCGGAACAAGCCATTGCTTACGGCACTAAGATGGTTGGAGGCGTCACCCCCGGCAAAGGAGGGGAAACACATTTAGGCTTACCGGTTTTTAATAGCGTTCGTGAAGCGGTGGAAAAAACTCAGGCTGACGCCAGTGTCATTTATGTGCCGGCTCCTTATTGTAAGGATTCGATTATCGAAGCCATTGAAGCGGGTATAAAACTGATTGTTTGTATCACTGAAGGAATTCCTGTTCAAGACATGCTGGTGATAAAAAACTTTTTGGACTCCAGCCAGTCTCGTCTCATTGGTCCGAATTGCCCAGGAATAATTACTCCAGGAGCTTGTAAAATTGGGATTATGCCGGGACATATCCACTTACCCGGTAAAGTAGGTATTGTTTCTCGTTCTGGCACTTTAACTTATGAAGCGGTCAATCAAACTACCGTGTTGGATTTGGGACAAAGTACTTGTGTTGGTATTGGCGGTGATCCAATTCCTGGGATGAGTTTTATCGATGTGTTAAAACTTTTCCAAGCCGATCCGCAAACCGAAGCCATTATCATGGTGGGGGAAATTGGCGGCAGTGCTGAGGAAGAAGCCGCCCGGTTCATTCAACAACACGTCACTAAACCGGTAGTTTCTTATATTGCGGGAGTCACTGCTCCCCCCGGTAAACGCATGGGTCATGCGGGAGCGATCATTGCAGGTGGAAAAGGAACCGCTGCAGAAAAATTCGCTGCGTTGGAAGCAGCCGGAGTTCACACGGTTAAATCTCCCGCAGAAATGGGTGCAGCGGTAGCTAAAGTGTTAGTCAAGAAATCATAATTTTCCGGGAATAATTACCTGGTTTCTTTAAGGCAGGTTTGATAGGGTTTTGATTCCAAGTACCGTGTTGCACACCAGTAGTTTTGCCATTTTCCACCGGTGATTGGTTGGCTTTCAGTATTGACAGCATAAAACTGAATGTAATTTGCAGTAAAGGTATTATGACGATCCACAGTCACTTTTTGATAACCGGTAGACAAGCCATCTTTCGGCTGATAGGTTTTGGAAAAATCATATTCTTTCTGCCAAGCAGGTTGTGCAGCTTTGAGGTCTAAATAGTAAGCTGAAAAATTGTGCAGCTTAAATTCATCGGGTGTATAAGTATAAATTTTGTATGCCGGGTTATTGCCAAAAATAGGTGAAATAGAAGGGACAAAAGTGTCAATAATATAATTTCCAGAACTATTCACATCTAACAATAAAAAACCATCCATGTGTAAATGGCCTGATACAACGCCAGTAATTTGATCTTTATATTGATGAACCAGCTTATAAAAAATTTTGCTGTAATCGTTTTCCCAAAAAGGCGCCACCACATTAAAAATATTTTTTGTAGTGGAATAAGCATCGATACCCGGTGGAATGTGATAGATAATCCAGGTTTTTTCGTTAGCAGCAGCGATAGCACTTAATTTATCCTGAAGCCATTGCAGTTGTTTTTTAGCTTCTTGATCAATATCAGGGCCTTGAGCCTTATTCGAAAAGATAACTGTATTTAAAACAATAATGTGGTTATGGCTATTAGGCAGGACAATATCGTAATAACCTGCATGAGCAAAAGAACCAAGGAAGGATTGTTGGTTAGCCTCACTCTTAAAAAGTTTGGACCAAACGCCGCTAAGTTCTTTGTAAAAACCGCCGTTAGCGATAACACAATAATCAGAATAGGCGCAACCTCTCCCCGCATAAGAATCATTATTACCAATTAGAGGGTAGATATCGGTATTGGGTAGGGCTTTTTGAATAGAGTCGGTAATGTATTGTATGGTTTTGATAGTAAATTGCTGGTAATGACTAGTATTTTTGTCATGGCTGTAATATACATACAAAGAATGGAATCGGTGCGCTAAAAAATCACCTAAAATTAACAGGTGGTTCGGTTGCTGTTCTTGGAGTTGTTGTAATAATCTTTGAAAAAGTACGTAGTTGGTTTCCTCATGTGGCGCCGAAAGCTTGTTTTGACTATATTGAGCCAAAATTTTTGGCCATTGGGTCTCGGGTGCTTGATTTAATTTTAATACCAGCTCGCATTTACCCCTTTTGTTACAATCGGCAAAAGGGTTAAAGTGGATATCAGAAATAACTGTAATTTGTGAATTATCCGCATAAGCAGCCAGGCTAAACAAAAAAAGAGCTGAAAAAATAAGTCGTTTCATGTTATCCTATTTTTAAATTATTGAAATAAACTACAGAATTTTAGTATATTCAAGCCCATGAGTACAGTCATCAAAGTCCCCCCTCTGCCATATGGCGCTGCTGAAGCGACGGTAGGTCATTGGTATAAAAAAATTAATGAAGTGGTTGCCCGGAATGAAATCTTAGTTGAATTATGGGTCCGGGATGAGATTATTCCTATTTATGCGCCGCAACCCGGTATCTTAGAACGAATACTATTAACCGAAAATACCATAGCGCCTGTTCAAGCAGTTTTAGCTTGGATTAAAACCGGTTTGCCAAACTTGGTTTGGGACCCAGAATTAGATGGTTTAATTTTAGATAATTATCGGGCGGATGGGGTAAACTCTAGTATGGAGTACGAATTACGGATCATGCTTCGGGAGAAGGTAGCAAAAAATGCTAAAGGCTTTGGTTCGGGTTTAGCTCTTCCGCAGCAGCCTCAAACTCAAGCAGCGGGTCACGGCCAAGGTCATGGTCACGGTCAAGATTATGGCATAGGCCAAAGCAGCGAATTTGAGACTCATCCTTTTTTAGGAGATTCCAGCCAATTTGCTGGAGATCGTAAAGACCCGCGTGTTAATACCATTCCTTCTAATGAGGAGTTTTCACTGGAGTACGCCTACGCCAATCGTCTAGGTCTTTCCGCTATGCCGGCTCCAAGCGCCCCAACTCTGAAAGCTTCGAGATAGCCGTGTCGCTTGCCAAAACGATTATTTACGGATCCTTAAAAGAATTAGAAATCCGGTTACAACAAGAATCTAACCTAAATGTGATTGATGAATACGGTTTTACCCCGCTGATCCAAACTGCCATTATCAATGATTTCGATAAAGGTGAATTACTGTTAGAACATGGTGCAGACGTTAATTTTCGAGATATAAGCGGCGCCAGCGCTTTGCACTGGACTGTTGAAAACAACAATATTCCTTTTTCTCAATTATTACTCAATTATCAGGCCGATCCTAATGCTTATACTTTAGCCGCCGACCCGGTTTTAGTGAAACCGATTATGCGCAAACAAAGAATTTGCCGTGACATGCTTGTTAATGCTGGCGCTAGCATGGATTTTGCTAATGATTATATTAATACCAAACTACTTGGGCATCGATTTGAGTTATCTGGTTATGTAGATATAGTTGATCCGAAGGGGCGTTTTGTCGAAGTGGATTTAGAGGGATTTATATTAGAATTTACCATTGGAATTGTCCATCAATCATTAGAAGAATATCGCAATCATTTTGCTGCCAGGCACCTGCGTGAAAGTTTTATTTTTTTAGATAAAATAGTTGAAGCTTTTAATACCGCAACTAAACTGATTAAATATCAACAATATCAAACTGATTTTTTAGCTAATGGAAAAATAATAGATGATTTATTGGATGCGGAAACCTTAATTATCCCAATAGCATATCAAGGTCATGCAATTTCTTTGGTCAAAAGAGGCCATATTTTAGCAAAATGTGATCGTTCGGAGAATGATTTATTTATAGATAACGTAGTCCTTTATCAGATGACCAAGCCGCATTTTTTGACCAAAGATTTATTAAAACAATTAATGTATCATCGGCAAACTAAAAATTTTATCGATTTAGAATTGAACCATTTGTTGGGTTTAAAAGCGATTACTAAATTACAGATTGGCTCACAAATCAGTGGCAACTGTTCATGGGCCAATATTGAATCTTGTGTGCCGGTTATTTTTTATCTTCATACTAACACTTTTAACAAAGACCACACACGTGAAGCGCTATCATTTTACTATCAATGGTTGGAATGGGATAAAGATCGTGCATTGCAATTTTGTATGAAAGAAATTGATAAAATTAGCGTGGTCCGGCGTATCAGTAAGGCCACTTTACTAGCCGCAGTTTTATTTCAAAGGTGCAGCGCCGAGTTGCAAACAGATATTGAAAGAGCGTTGAATATTATTAAACTACTAAAAACTCCCGAATTGGAGTATTTATTAAAGAGTTATATCGAAATTTATTGTAATCGCAATCCTAGCCCCGCTGGCAGTAATTTACAAAAATTATTACGTTTAGCAGAGGGTTATATTTAATTGATCATTTTTTGATCAATTTTATACAAATTTGTTGACGTACATATTGATTAACAATAAGATATTTATTGGATAAATAAACCCCAAGGAAGGCCAGTTAAAAGGATACTTATATGATTAAAATTGTTTTAATTGATGATCATGCGCTGGTTCGAGAGGGTTTGCGGCTAATGTTGCGAGACCTGAAAGATATCCAGATCATTGGTCAAGCTGGCACTGGTGCAGAAGGGGTACAATTAGTTCGAGAACTTCAGCCTTCAGTGGTGATTTTAGATTTAAAATTACCAGACATAACGGGCATTGAAGTTACTACTCGTCTGTTGAGGTTATCGCCCGCTCCGAAAATTTTGGTGGTGACATCGGCTTTTCATAATGAGTTTCCTTTAAGAATTTTGGAAGCTGGTGCTTTAGGGTATGTTACTAAAGACATTGGTCGAGATGAATTAGTGAATGCGATTAAATCGGTGAACCGAAATCAGCCTTTTATTAGTTCTGCAATCGCCAGCCGTCTGGCGCTAGCTAAAATTGATCATCAAACCAACGCAATTTTTGCGAGTTTAACTAACAAAGAGATGGAAGTGTTAATCCTATCCGTGCGTGGTGTCAAGGCGAGTGATATAGCGAAACGGTTGCACATGAGTCCGAAGACCGTGCATAGTTACCGCAGTCATATTTTTGAGAAACTGGGTGTGGAAAATGACGTTGGCCTAACCTTGCTGGTGGTTCGTGAAAATTTAATGACCATTGACGAAGCTGGCAATTAAAAGCCGAGCTTGAAAAACCTGTTAGCCTAGTATACGATTCCCAGACTTCCCATCTTTTAATGGGCCGTTAGCTCAGTTGGTAGAGCAGCTGACTCTTAATCAGCGGGTCGCTGGTTCGATCCCAGCACGGCCCATTTAAAATCAAGCACTTACGTAACTCCCAACCAAGCTCTGAAAATTTTGCCGGAATTTTGCCGGAATGTGATTCCGGCAAAATGACCATGGCTCAGTTTGCCGCAATTTGCGCCCCGCCGTTCGGCATCGATAAGGCGGTTAACCTCATCGCCCCGACCGTCGGAGTACTAGTTTGACGGCAGCACACTTTATTCGCCGAATCGATCAGTTTATTGATCTCAGCGGCGCTGTAATGAGTCGTGATTCGATAAGATTTATGTCCTAATAAATCTTGTCTATCTTCTTCACTGACTCTCGCAGCCCTTAGTCGACGACCAAAGGTGTGCTTCAGATCATGCACGCGTGCCGGAATACCCGATTCCGCCCGTGCTTTTTTCCATGCCCGATTGCGCATGTGATGCACCCGCGTTTGACCATCCAGTCCTGTAAAAACATACAGAGGATGTTGTCCGCGAACTTCTTCAATCACTCGCCGGGCAATTTCGTTTAACACGACCACTCTATCCGTTTTATTTTTGTGGTGTTCACCAGGAACAACAAAAATGCTGGTGTTGAGAGAAGGAATAGCATGTTCCCAATCCCATTGTAACCGGCAAACTTCCTGATCGCGTAATCCGGTGTTCACCTTAAACAACGCCATGCGGCGTAAATATAAAGGCAACAGCGCGAATAAACGATCTTGTTCTTCCCAGGATAGCGGATACGGTTTTCTTTGATCGTGAAGCGGCAGAAGTTTAATTTTAGGTGCAACCGCTAGCCAGGTTAAGTTGGATTCGTCTATCCATTCCTCACTAGCCAGTTTCAATAGATGTCTGACGACTTCTAAAGAATAATTGATCGTCCTATTCTTCACGTGCTGCTTTTTTCGGTCGGCTATAAATCGCTGAAGACTGAGCATATTTACTTTATCTAAATCGTATTGCCCTATATAGGGCAATAACATTTCGATTTGACGTTTGTCATCCTCTATACTGCGTTTGTCCTGTACTTCAGCCAAATATTTCTCCGCTGCTTCTTCAAAAGCCCGTTTCGGTCTCATGCCGTAGATCTGCATTAAACGCAATTTTTCGATTTCATGCGCTAAAAATTTTTCTGCTTCTCGACGATCACTGGTTCCGGTGCTTTTAAATAGTCGTGTTCCCAAAACCGTTTTTTCAATATGCCAAACACCGCTACGTTTCCGTAGGCCGGATTCTTTTTTGCGTCCCATAAAACCTCCTCTTTTAAGGACGCCCTTCACCAGCCAGACTATAGAGGAATAAGAGCGGGGTGGCAATGCTGTTTTTATTTTATACAGATTTGCATTATTGAGGTAACCTGAGCATAATTACAGGGTCCTTTAAATAAAAAGGGAAAGGATCAAATGGATATTCAAAGGGCCGATTTACTTTTACAGTATGCTTTGGCAGTAGCATCTGAGGAAGACGATTTTAAAAATCGACGTTTGGGAGCTATTCACTTAATCAAGTATGTCTATTTGGCTGACCTGGCCTATGCAGAAAAATTCGGGTTTTCTTACACACAAGCGCCCTGGATTTTTCATAAATTTGGTCCCTGGTCTGTTGAGGTTTTTAATCGAATTCCACTGGCCTTGAAAAGTATCGGAGCGGAATGTCATTCTTTTCAATCTCAATACGAAGACGAGATCATCAAATGGAGTGTGCATTCTGATTATCTCCTTCGCGACTTAGAGTTAAAAATTGATCGCGTTCTGGGAAGCGCCATCAAAAAATCAGTGCATCGATTTGGTGCAGATACGGAATCTTTACTGAGCCACGTTTACTTAACCCGGCCATTATTAACAGCAGCACCAAAAGAAAGTTTAAATTTTAATCAGGTTAAGGTTTCAGAAGATGCGAATGAATATACTGCGCCAAATGAGCGAGAATTTTCCAGCAAAAAAAACAATAAAATAATTAACCAGGTAAAAAAACAAATACAGGCCAAATTAGCCTTCAAAAAAGCACAGACGAAAAAATGTGTTAATTCATTCATCGAGCCTCGCTATGACACGGTTTTTTTTCAGGGACAGGAATGGTTAGACTCTTTAGAAGGTAATTCCGTTTTACCTTTAAAGGAGGAAGCCACTTTTTCTGCAGAAATATGGAAATCAAAAGCGCGGTTTGATCCTGATGTATCCTGAAAATTCAGTACAAAATTTATTGGGTTCTTGGTGGCAAAAAGATCAGAGTAAAGATTATAGACGCGGTCGCCTGATTGAAGCCTATGTGCCTCACGTATCAAATACCCAATGAATTAATTCCTAAAGGTCGCGTAGAATCGACTTCTCATGAAAAAGCTTTTTTTGAAATTGCCCCTTTGAGGGTGAGTCAAATAAATCGGAATCCTTGCTTACCGGTGGCGGCTCTCCCTATTAATCCTGGCGAAAAACATGCCGTTTATCGTGCGAAAAGGCGTCCATTGCTCATCCTTTCTGAAGGCGGTGGCGAAATATCTTCTCACTTGAAATTAGGTAAACCGAAATGGCAAACAGCGCCTACCATATTAGCCGCCCCTTTTTATGGGATTGCTCATGGAAATAAACGGTCTGGATTTAATCCTGGATTTATTGATCGTGTAAAACAGTGTGAATATCCGCATTATATTTGGGACATTTTACCCCTAGAACAAGGAGAAGAATCCGTACTTCGGTTAGATCATATACAGCCGATTGGTAGACACCATGAGGCCATCCATTGGACACCGTATTGCTTAACGCAAGATGCCCTTGATCTGATTGATTCATGGGTGAATTGGCTACTAACGGGCAGTCTGGATGGGGGTAGTATTCTGTTTGATATCCGAAGTAGTTTATTACGACCTGCTTTATTACCTGACACTGCTGATACTGTTGGCGGTATTAAATAGATTTTAGGAAATGATATGTTTAAACCAACGATTATTTTTTTAATAGCGACACTCTCTTTGATTTCTTCCAAAAGTTTATTAGCTTTTCCAAGTCAATGGGAGTCGTTGGGAGCCGAGTTTTCTCTTTATAAAATAATACATGATCAGGAGGGGAAAATTATTTCCACTTCTATGAGATCACTTATTCACATAGTAGTGATTCCAAATAGTATAATCCTGTTTTAGATGATGATTTTAACTTACTACTTTCATTTATTGATAAAATGATCTTTCGAGCTTGAGATTTTATTTATGTGCTTTTCGTTTTTGTTTTGTAGACACCTTCTTTTTTAGCTCGGCGTGACTTCTGACAAGCTGGATCACAAGCTCACATCCGACGGCGTGGGCATATTTTCGCAGTGTTTCTATGCTGGGAGAATGACGATGTTTCCCGCCGGAGGATTCCAGTCGGGCAACCGCCGGCACTTGAGTCCCCATCCGGTTGGCAACATCTTCCTGAGTTAAGCCTGCCTCTGTACGTGCCTGCAGCATTTGATCAAAAAGATCAAACTCTTCGGCAAGTGCATCGTATGCAGCCTGAAATTTCGCATCTTTATGCCATTTTTTTATTAACTGGTCATGTTCATTATGATGTGTGGTCGGCATGATGTACCTCCTGCAATCGTTTTCTGGCGATTGTTAATTCTTTCATTGGTGTTTGCTCGGTTTTTTTAATAAAACCGTGTAATAAAACAATTCTGCGTTCTTTAACCGTGCAGAAAAAAATTCTGCTAATGCCCTCTCTGGCCTTGATTCGTAATTCAAATAAACCGTCTTTCATGGCTCTGGTAAAAGGCATACCCAAATTGGGGCCATGAGTGAGCATTCTTTCCGATATGCGCGCATAATAAGCTTTCATGCCTATAGGCATATTATCCAGCCATTGGATTAGTTTTTTATCATAGTAATGGATCGCCATGGCTTCATTTTTTTATATTAACATATTTGTTAATATTTTTCAAATCTTAATGAGGGACTTTTTTTGGAGCATACTTGGCCTTGTTCAGTGATTAATGCCATGACTCATTTAGCCTCTTGCTCTGGCAGCTTATGCAATTGAACCTTTGAAATTATGGCCATCAAGTTAATCGCTAAAAACTCCTGACTCAGGTTTCCCTAAAAATTTAAATTTCTTTTTTAGAGCACAAATTACTTTTGATCAATGGATGAAGGAAAATTACCCTCATATTCATTTTGAAAGGTACGCAGATGATGTTGTCATTCATTGCAGAAGCCAAAAACAGCTAGACATGATTAAGAATAAGCTGTTAAAGCGTTTTGCGGAATGCAAACTAGCGTTAAACAGCCAGAAGACAAAGATAGTTTATTGTAAAGATGCCAATAGAAGTGAAGAAAATAAAGAAATTGCGTTTGATTTTCTAGGTTATACTTTTCGTCCCAGGTTGGCGAGAAACAAGGAGAAAGCATTCTTTGTTAGTTTCATCCCAGCAATCAGTAC
>JAFEDN010000057.1 GCA_018241585.1 Pseudomonadota bacterium
ATATGATTATTTTATCATTGATCTTGTATAAAAAAATCGGAGCGGACGGGACTCGAACCCGCGACCCCCGGCGTGACAGGCCGGTATTCTAACCAGCTGAACTACCGCTCCGAATTCGCTGAAAAATGGTAACCGTTCATGGGGTATGGGAACGGCCACTATTACTCCATATTTGACGAAAAATCGTCCGAAAAATGCTCACGTACCTGGGTATGCTGCGATTTTTCGGCCAATTTTTGGTCAAACCTGAAGCAATATTGGCCGTTCTGCGTAGGCACATTCATTCTCGTGAACGATTACGAAAAATGGGTGCTGAGGGGATCGAACCCCCGACATTCGCCTTGTAAGGGCGACGCTCTACCAGCTGAGCTAAGCACCCTCTAAATGTTAAACGTTAACTGCGTCTTTTAATTTTTTACCCACTTTAAACTTAACTACTTTTGAAGCAGCAATTTGCATGGCTTCGCCGGTTTTAGGGTGACGGCCGGTACGAGCGGCTCTTTTGCCGACTTTAAAACTTCCGAATCCTACCAGTACGATCTCTTCACCATCTCTCATGGCGTCGGTGATAACATCTGTTACCGCATCCAAAGCATTATTGGCGTCTGACTTGCTTAAGCCAGTCTTTTGAGAGATGCGATCGATTAATTCATTCTTATTCATACGAACCTCATGGTTTTTGGGTAAAGGTGATCTTTATACCAAGCCGAGCAGTCTTCGTCAAGCACTTGAACCACCTACAGTCAGCAAATCAACCTTTAAAGTGGGCTGGCCTACACCAACAGGAATAGTTTGACCATCTTTTCCACAGGCGCCAATGCCAGGATCAAGCTGCAAATCATTACCAACCATGGAAACTTGATTCAGCACTGCCAGACCATCGCCAATCAAAGTTGCTCCTTTGACCGGGGTAGTTATTTTGCCATTTTCAATAAGATACGCTTCACTGGTAGTAAATACAAATTTACCCGTGGCAGTATCTACTTGACCTCCGGCAAAATCGACCGCATATAAACCCTTGCGAACCGAAGCAATGATTTCTTCTGGGTGGCTTTGTCCTGGCAACATATAAGTGTTAGTCATCCGGGGAATCGGTAGATGAGCATATGACTCGCGTCTGCCATTGCCAGTTAGCGACATGCCCATCAAACGAGCATTATGTTTGTCTTGAATATAATTTTTTAAAACCCCTTGCTCAATAAGAATGGTGTTTTGAGAAGGCGTGCCTTCGTCATCTATAGTGATCGATCCCCGGCGGCCTGGTATAGTGCCATCATCAACAATAGTACAAAGCGAAGAAATTACCTTCTGACCTAATCGACCTGTAAATACTGAGCTGCCCTTGCGGTTAAAATCGGCTTCCAATCCATGGCCAACGGCTTCGTGTAATAAAACAGCCGGCCAACCCGGTCCTAAAACTACAGGCATAGCGCCCGCAGGAGCATCAGCGGCACTTAAATTTAATAAAGCTTGATGAACTGCCTTTTCAGCAAATTGAATACCTAACTTTTGGGTGGTAAAGATTTCATATCCGGTTCGCCCTCCGCCGCCTCCTTGGCCTTTTTCGCGACGCTGATTTTGCTCGGCAATGACTTTGACCCATAAACTCACTAAAGGTCTGACGTCGGCGGCCATCGCTCCTTCGCTGTTGATCAGTAAAATAATATTATAACTGGCGGAAAGAGATACCATTACCTGTTGTATCCGGGGGTCCATGGCTCGAGCTTTTGAATCAATTTCATGTAATAAAGCGATTTTATCTTTTTCAGAAAAGGAATCTAATGGATTGATCGGTGGATACAAATGTGGCGCAGAAGTAAATTTGGAAACTTGCACTAAACCCGAACCACCACTTCTCACAATGCTGCGTGCAGACTGAGCCGCTTTCTCTAATGCGGGTAAGGCAATTTCATCTGCATAGGCAAAACCGGTTTTTTCACCGCTGATGACCCTAAAACCAAAACCTCGATCAATACTAAAATCACCCGTTTTGACAATTCCATCCTCTAACAGCCAACTTTCTCCACGTGATCCTTGAAGATAAATATCGGCTTCATCTACCTTGCGGGTCATCACGTTTCCCAAAATGGCTTCTAACTGACCTGGTTTTAAATTTGCAGGCGATAAAAGGATTTCGGTAGCGAAATCTAATGATTCATCATTTAACATGTTCTTTCCTTATTTATCCCACTTCCACGACCCGTAACTTGATTTGATACAGATATAATAATCCTGAAAGCCATGGCCATATTACCGCAGTGGTGACTGCCGGCAGCCAAAACATCCAATTGATCACGGTTTGCTGAAATAACATGCCCATACAACGTTCAATGATCAAATCAAATAAAATCAGGAGAAAGATGATAGCGGTTTGCTGCAACACAGGCATGCGCGAGATCCATTGCTGAAATCTTAACACCAGATAAGCAGTAATGGTAAATATCAGTGCTTGTTGGCCTAATAATGAACCTGTTAATAGATCCATCCATAAACCCATAAACCAAGCAATACCCACTCCTACTCTATTCGAGGTGGTCATCAACCAAAAAATCAGAATCGCCAGCATCCAATTAGGCCGAAGCCATACTGCCCATGGCGGCATAGGCAGAATAGTCAAAATCATACCTAGCAACAAGGTGATATAAATGACGATGTAATCTTTTATGGCGCTATTACTCACGGTTTCTTCTCCATAGCCGCCTCACGAAGCTGCTCTTGCACAGCTTGATCATAAGATGCCTTTTCAGGCCAAGCCAATAAAACTTGTTCACTTTTAGTTAAATGAGCAGCGGGGATTAAGAAAATGGTGGCGAACTTTTCGCCGGATTCCAATGCTGATTTGGCGACCACGCCGACAGGGTAACCTACAGGGAAGCGCAGCCCCATACCGGAGGCCACATACAAATCCCCTTCCTGAATATCGCTGTTATCGGGCAAATTGATTAATCTAAGTTGCCCGGAACTTCCCGATCCAATTGCGATAGCTCGGGCGCCGGTGCGGTAATTTTGAACCGGCACGGCACTTTGAATATCTGTCACCAGTAAAACGCGGCTAGTTAATGGTCCAATGCTGATTACTTGCCCTAAAACACCATAGGCATCCAAAACCGGTTGACCTAAATAAAGCTGATCAGCGGAGCCTCTATCGATAATGACCTGCTGAGTAGCTGGGTTCATGGCGACGGCCAGCAATTGAGCAACAATCACTTTGCCTGTGGCTTGCGGAGTGGATTGCAGTAATTGCCTCAGTTGTGCGTTTTCTTTTTCCAATGCCAACAGCTTTTGCATTTTGGATTCTAAGAAAAGCTGCTGAGCGTTTAACCGAGCATTATCGTCAAGCAATTTTCGCTGTAATTTAAATGTAGTCGTTAACCAATGAATTAATTTTATTGGCTCATCCACTAAAACTTGCACAGGAACAACCACCGCCGATAATTTAGCATGGGCATTTTGAACGTATGAAGAGCGATGATCCAAAACCATCAAGGCGATCGATATCAAAGCAAAAACGAGCATTCTCGGAGCCGAAGCCGGATTTTTTTTGAAAATGCGCTTAATAGTACCTTCTCCGTGAATTAATCAGTCGAGAGCAAATCGTGGCGTAAATGTTTCATTAATTCCAATGCTCGACCGCCACCCCGGGCGACACAAGTTAATGGGTCTTCTGCAATGACCACAGGCAAGCCGGTTTCTTCAATTAACAAACGGTCGATATCTTTGAGTAAAGCGCCGCCACCAGTTAACACCAAGCCTCGTTCTGCAATATCTGCCGCCAATTCAGGAGGCGCTTGTTCCAAGGCTCCACGGATCGCTCCGACAATACCAGCCAGAGGTTCTTGCAGCGCTTCGAGAATTTCATTGCTGTTCAAAGTAAAACTGCGTGGCACACCTTCCGCCAGGTTTCGGCCCCGAACTTCAATTTCTTTAATTTCACTGCTGGGGTAAGCAGTGCCAATTTCATGTTTAATATGTTCAGCAGTAGCTTCACCAATTAAGCTGCCGTAATTTCGGCGCACATAATTCACAATAGCTTCATCAAACCGGTCTCCACCAATTCGCACAGATTCCGCATAAACAATACCATTTAAAGAAATAATAGCTACTTCGGTAGTGCCTCCACCAATATCTATGACCATAGAACCCCTGGCTTCTTCCACAGGTAAACCAGCGCCCATAGCGGCCGCCATAGGTTCGTCGATTAAATAGACTTCTCTTGCGCCGGCGCCAAGCACCGATTCCTTAATAGCTCGACGCTCCACTTGGGTAGACCCGCAAGGTACACACACTAGAACTCGCGGGCTGGGTCTAAACATTTTGCCTTCATGAACTTTATGGATAAAGTGCTGCAGCATTTTTTCAGTGATTTGGAAATCCGCGATAACCCCATCTTTGAGTGGACGGATAGCCACAATATTACCAGGGGTTCTACCCAACATTTGTTTTGCTTCCAATCCGACGGCGACTACCCGGGTTTGGGCGGCATAATTATCTTTTCGAATGGCGACCACCGAAGGCTCAGCCAGTACAATGCCTTTTTCTCTGACATAAATCAGAGTATTGGCTGTACCTAAGTCAATAGAAATATCGTCGGAAAAAAAACCGCGTAAAATTTTTAGCATAGTTGGATTCTCATGGGTGGCTCGAAATAGTGGTCGAAATAAACTTTAATATTGTACCCAAAATTAATAATAGATTCAATCAATAAATGGCGCAACAGCAATGGATGTAACTATTCAGGCGGTGGATAGAAACACCCACTTTTGGCCGTTCTGCGTTTGCAATTTATACTCTGAACAGTTACCAATGGATTAAGGTTATAAAGTATCAAAAACCGGGCGATTTGTTACATTATCTCTATTACGGATTTTCCAATACCACCACAAGGTGACAACGCCGAAACACTTGACTACTGCCATGACGCAGAATTCTAGCCAGTTCAAATGGTGGGCTAATTGCAAGAAAATATAGGTATCGATAGGTGCACTAATGCCGGCTGACCACAACAACCTTTGACTTAGGGGTTTGCCGGTGAAAGTAAATATTAGCCAATCTATCGCCTCACCTACGGCAAAAGCAGCAACACTGGCTTTGGCAATAACCGGATCGGCCAGCCAAAAACTGATGATTATCCCGATAGCCATGGCGATCAGTACTTTATGACCTACTTCCCGCTGCGCAAAATCTCGAACGATGTAAATCCAGCCTACTAAGAAATCTCCTGCTGAGACCTGGTTTAATCCAAAATGAACCGATGGCAAATAGGAAAAGCATACATTGATGATTACTATCAAAACAATGTAACTTATGACTGAAAGATATCGCATATTTTAATTTGTTGTTACTGCCATAGACTATTCTTGAAGAATTGTTCCATGTTAACCTGTTTATTCATCACGATCTAAAAAAGATTACAATATACCACAAGGAAAATTATATGGTCTATATTTTAGTGTTGTATTACAGTCGCAATGGAGCCACAGCGCAAATGGCCCAAGAAGTTGCCCGGGGTGTCGACCAGACGCCGGGAATTGAGGCTAGAATTCGTACTGTTCCAGCTATCTCGGCCAATTCTGAGGCAACTGAAGATACCATACCAGCTTCAGGCCCCCCTTATGCGACATTACAAGATTTAAAAGAATGCGCCGGCCTAGCACTAGGAAGTCCAACTCGATTCGGCAATATGGCTGCGCCTTTGAAATATTTTTTAGATAATACCGGTGGCCTTTGGCAATCCGGCGCCTTGATCGGCAAACCCGCGGGCTGCTTTACTTCAACAGCCAGCCTGCATGGAGGACAGGAAACCACCTTGCTAAGTATGATGTTACCGTTACTGCATCACGGCATGATCATGGTGGGCGTTCCATACAGTGAAGTAAACTTATTTACTACTTCAACCGGGGGAACTCCCTATGGACCCAGCCATTTAGCTGGGCAAGACAGCAACTATTCACTAAGCGAGAGTGAGAAGCTGATCTGTCGTACTTTAGGAAAAAGGCTGGGCGTTACGGCTTTAAAATTGTTATGTTAAAAAAAATAATCCGGATTAGCGTTTATATCTACAAATCTTTCTTTGCAAACGATTGTGCTAATCGTGCTGCTTCTTTAGCTTATACCACTTTGCTTTCTTTAGTGCCGATTATCATGTTAAGTTTTTGGATTCTTTCTTTATTTCCGGTTTTTACCGGAACCGGTGAAGTCGTTCAACAATTTGTTATTAAGAATTTTGTTACTCATTCAGCGCAAGTGATCTCCGAGCAATTAAATCATTTTTTAGCTCAAATTAAGGTGCTTTCTTGGAGTAGCTTGCTGGCTTTAGGTATAGTCTCTGTTTTGATGTTATTTGATATGGTCGCCGCTTTTAATAGCATTTGGCACGTTGAAACTCGACATTTAATTTTATCTATCAGCTTTTATTCGCTGGCCATTCTTGTGGTGCCGATTTTTGTTGGAGTTTTTATTTTGTTCAGTTCCTACTTAGCAACTTTGTTTTCGGGTGTTGGCTTTGTGGAAAAACCTCTTATTTATTTGCTGCCTTATGCCTGTGCGTTTTTTATATTTTCATTATGTAACTGGATTTTACCAAGTTGTAAAGTGCCATTGCGATACGCAATTTTAAGCGGGTTAATCACCACGATCTTGTTCGAAGTGACTAAATATCTTTTTAGTTTATATATCAGTTATTTTCCCACTTATAAAGTGATCTATGGAGCGCTGGCGGTAATTCCTATATTTTTATTATGGATTTATCTTTGTTGGGTAATTATTTTATTGGGGGCGGTCATCTGCCAAACAATGACTAAAGGCGTACCCGGAGAAAGCAACGAGTATCACTAAAAGCTCTGCCGTGGTCATTGCCAGCCGGATTGCTTCGCTCACGCTGGCGATGACAAAATTATAGAGGTTCAGTTAACAAACCGACGTTTTCCACACCTGCTTTTTGTAACATGACCATGACTTCCACCACCTTGCCATAGTCCACGGAACGGTCTCCTTTCACGTAGACATCTCTAGTTTGATTTTTTTGCTTGGCAACCGTTAACTGAGCTGCAACTTGAACCATCAAAGACTGAACGGAAAGTGGCATCTTCGGTTGATCGGATACGTTGAGGTAAAGTTTGCCATTTTTGTCTACGCTGACAATAATCGGCGGTTCTGGTTTTAGCGGTAAAGGTTTGGCGGAGGCTTGGGGCAATGACACATTGATCCCTTGTGAAAGTAGTGGTGCAGCGATCATGAAAATGACTAATAATACCAACATCACGTCAATGTAGGGGACTACATTGATCTCCGCTATGGTTTTTCTTTTTTTGTATTTAGATCGCAACGGCATGTGAATCTCGGCTATATAAGCTTCTCTGTAATATAGCAACTAGTTCTTCTTGAAAGATAGCCATTTGCTGCTGATGATGTTCTAAACGATAATTAAAACGATTGTAAGCAATCACAGCCGGAATGGCGGCAAACAACCCCACTGCGGTAGCAATTAGCGCCTCGGAAATGCCCGGTGCAACCATGGCGATGCTGGCTTGCTGGACAGCTCCTAAAGACCGGAACGAGGTCATAATTCCCCAAACAGTTCCGAATAAACCGACATAAGGGCTGACCGAACCAACCGTTGCTAAGAAAGATAAATGCTGTTCTAGTTTGAAAATTTGATGGGCTTCAGCAACCTGCATAGCCCTTCTGACGGCTTCTAAAATACCATCGGAATGTGATAATTTCGGATGATCCATCCAGCGGTGAAATTCTTTAAATCCAGCACAAAATATTTGGGCTAATCCGGTATTGGGCTGCTGCTGGGTAAATTGCTGATAGAGCTTATTTAAATCGGTTCCAGACCAAAAGGTTTTTTCAAAACTTTCCATCGCGGAAGTGTATTTTTTGAATATCAGCCATTTTTGGATAATAATTGCCCAGGAGGCGATCGATGCGCACAACAAAATACACAAAACTGATTTAACCAGAGGACCGGAATCAGCAATAAAACTCCACAAGGAGGGTTCAGCAGACATGAGAGTTTCCTTTATTAAAACAACGTTGTTAATTTTATTAGCAGTTTCTATAGTTGTCTAGCAATTCCTCGTCATTGAAATGTCTTTTATAATTTCCCATGACAATATTTGTATTTCTTACCAGACCCACAAGGGCAAGGGTCATTACGGCCTACTTTAGGCTCTTGCCGGACGATGGTTTGCATCCCCGGCTCTTGTTGGTCGATGTTGGCCACGCTGGGGGCATCGGCGCCTGGCAAACTGCTAACTTCAGCATGCTGATAACTCATATGGGTCATAGCAGGTTGAGTGAGTGCGGTTGCTTGAGATTGATCGACTAATTGAACCTTACTGAGCGTTGAAACCACTTCGTATTTGATGCTCATTAACATTTCCGTGAATAAATTAAAAGATTCCCGCTTAAATTCTTGTGCGGGATTTTTTTGAGCATAACCCCGTAAGTGAATCCCCTGCCGTAAATGATCCATAGCCGCCAAATGATCTCGCCAATGCGAATCCAAAGCTTGCAAGATAATCGATTTCTGCATGTCTTGAACACTTTGCGCATCTAAATTAGCGATTTTACTTTGATAAAGTGCGGCGATACTGTCCACTATTTTTTCGCGTAACGTTTCTTCGTGCAGAGTCTCATCTTGTTTCAACCAGTCTGAAATAGGTAATTTTATATTGAAATCCTGATGAATTTGCTGTTCCAAGCCACTGATATTCCACTGTTCTTCCAAACTTTGCGGCGGGATAAAATTATCGATCATATGGTTAACTGAGTCATTGCGCATATTGGTAAGGGTCTGAACCAAATCTTTGGATTCTAATAATTCCAACCGTTGTTGATAGATCACTTTGCGTTGGTCGTTGGCGACATCATCATATTCCAATAAGTTTTTGCGGATATCAAAATTGATGCCTTCGACCCGCTTTTGAGCTCGCTCAATTGCCCGAGTGATCATGGGATGTTCGATCACGTCTTGCTCTTGTACCCCCAATCTCCTCATAATATTGGCCATTCGTTCAGCAGCAAAGATTCGTAACAGATTATCTTCCATCGAAAGATAAAACTGCGAACTGCCAGGGTCTCCCTGACGGCCAGAGCGCCCTCGTAACTGGTTATCGATGCGGCGAGATTCGTGACGTTCTGTGCCCAACACATGCAAACCACCTGCTTGTAGCACGGTTTCATGGCGTTTTTTCCAATCTTCTTTATGCCGCTCAATTTCTTCTGGATTGGCGTTTTTCAGTTCAGCTAATTCAGTTTCCAAATTACCGCCTAACACGATGTCGGTACCCCTACCGGCCATATTCGTAGCAATGGTGATGGTTCCCGGCCGGCCGGCCTCGGCAATAATTTTTGCTTCAAATTCATGCTGCTTGGCGTTTAACACTTGATGCGGTATTTTTTCTTTTTGTAGCAGCCAAGATAATTTTTCAGAATTTTCAATGGAAGCTGTTCCGACTAAAACCGGCTGTTGCTTTTGCCGCAGTTCTTTTATTTTCTCAATAATCACTTTAAATTTCTGCTGTCCGGTTAAAAATACCTGATCTCCCAGGTCTTTGCGCACAGGAGCACGATTCGGCGGAATAACCACCACTTCTAAACCATAAATTTTTTGGAATTCATAAGCTTCGGTGTCCGCCGTACCGGTCATGCCGGAAAGTTTGTCATATAACCGAAAATAATTTTGTAAAGTAATGGTCGCTAACGTTTGGTTTTCTAATTGTATGGCTACATTTTCTTTGGCTTCTACTGCTTGATGTAAGCCATCAGACCACCGTCTGCCGTCCATTAATCGTCCGGTATGTTCATCGACGATAATTACTTGATTGTTTTTTACCACATAATGCACATCTTTTTGATATAAGGTATGTGCTCGCAGAGTGGCATTGATGTAATGCATCAAGCTAATATGGGCAGGATCATACAGACTGTCTCCTTCCTTGAGCAAACCCATTCCCAGCAACAGTTTTTCAACTTTTTCGTGCCCTCGCTCAGTCAGAAATGCTTGGCGGCTCTTCTCATCTAAGTAATAGTCGCCGCGCTGCTCCTCTGGTAATTCTTCTTCTTTCTGATCTTCGAGCATTTTTTGCAGTTTTAAATGAGGAACCACCTCTTTGATCTTCATATACAAATCCGAAGAGGCTTCTGCTTGTCCTGAAATAATTAATGGGGTACGCGCTTCATCTATTAAAATCGAATCGACTTCATCGACAATAGCGTAATGTAAAGAACGCTGAACCCGGTTTTCTAATGCAAAAACCATATTGTCGCGCAAATAATCGAACCCGAATTCATTATTGGTGCCATAGGTAATATCGGCTGCATAGGCGGCTTTCTTTTCTTGATTGTTCATATTGCTGAGATTATAAGCAACGCTCATTCCTAAAAACTGATAAATGGGACGCATCCATTCCGCATCTCGTTTGGCCAAATAATCGTTGACGGTGATCACATGCACTCCCCGGCCAGTTAATGCATTTAAATAAGCCGCCAGGGTGGCGCTCAAAGTTTTACCTTCACCAGTGCCCATTTCTGAAATTTTGCCGGAATGTAAAACCATGCCGCCTATTAGCTGAACATCGAAATGGCGCATTCCCATGATACGGCGGCTGGCTTCCCGTACCGTAGCAAAAACTTCTATTAATAGATCATTTAAACTGGCCCCTTCGGCAAGGCGCTTTTTAAATTCGCCGGTTTTGGCTTGCAGTTGCGCATCCGTTAAAGCCTGCATTTGTGGCTCAATTTCATTTATTTTTCGTACATTACGCCACAATCCACGCAACAATCGTTCATTGCGTGTACCAAAAATACTCTTGAAAATGTTGATCATTTTTTATCCACCAGGTTACTCGGTATAAAATGAATTTTCGCATAATTTAAGGAAGCTGAAAACTAATAGTAGCCAGCACATAAAAACCAGCCAAGGGGTAGACGCTAAAGATATTTCCATGTAATAATTTATGCAAAGAATGGAGGTT
>JAFEDN010000058.1 GCA_018241585.1 Pseudomonadota bacterium
TTTTGAGGGTTTCCAACTATCTAATAGTGCTGAGAGATTATTTTTTTTAGGAATAGGTTCTATGATCAGACAAGTCCCTTCCTTATGAATAAGGACTTCTTTACCAGGGAATTCAAATTCCTTAGGAACTCGTATAGCCTGGTTTCTTCCGTTTCTAAATAAATGAGCATGACGAACATTTTGCATAAAGATCAAAACCTCTTTTATTGAGCATATGCTAAACATATGCCATTTACAAGCCTTTGTCAAGGCCCGTCTGGTTTATCGACAGGATTAAAATTAAAACCGCTGAAAACGTTGGTCAGTTCTTTGGCTTCTTGTCACAGGTTCTGGTATTTGCATTTGTGCGCCGACGCTCATATTGTCGTTCAAACATATGAAGATTCTCAAGATTGTTTTTAGATTCCAAAACTTTATCAGATTCTCATAGAAACTTAATGAGTCGCTTTTAGTTGATATCAAGTTAACACGGTAAAATGTTTTCCTGAGTCAATCATCTCTCAATATTTCATCAATGATGCGCCAACATCGCTGAGCTTCGAAATTATTCGGATTGGTAAGGCCGGCTGCAGTGATCAAGGCTTTCCACAATACCCAACCTTTTGCCCGAACCCAAGTATCGGCGTCCAACGATAATATATCACGAAAAGCAGTTCGGCGTTCTCCGCTAAATAATGTCCAAGCAATCACTAAATCGCAGGCTGGATCACCGACTGCAAGCTGACCGAAATCAATCACGGCGCTGAGTTGCCCGTTTTGAACCAGTAAATTGCCAGCGCTGATATCACCATGAATCCATACTGGTGCGTCTTGCCACTGTGTAGCGAGCGCCGCCTCCCAGGTTCGAGTTGCGACATCGACATCAATTCGATCTTTCAGTTGATCAATGGCCTGGCGTGTATCTTTATCGTAATGAGTCAATGATCCTCCACGATAAAAACTGTGTATTCCGGCAGCAGGCCCATTAGTCGCATCAATAGATTGGAGTGCTGCCAAAAATCGGGCGAGGCTCACAGCAAAATCACGCCAATTATTCACTTGGGCAAAAGCCGCCGGCTCACCTTCCAGCCAGCGATAAACTGACCATCGCCAAGGATAGCCTTCCCCAGGTTGTCCGATAGCTAACGGTGTTGGAATCAGCAATGGCAAAAAAGGTGCTAACTTAGGCAGCCAGTACTGTTCTTTTGCAACTTGAACTGCGTAATTTGCTCCACTGGGCATTCGTACCAACATGTTATCGCCAAGACGAAAAGTGCGATTATCCCATCCACCATTGGCAACAACCCGAACCGGTAAATTTTGCCATTGCGGAAATTGCACTGCTATCAAGTGATCAACCAGGGATGCATCGATAACGCATCTTTCATTACTGTTCATAGTAATGAACCCCATTTTCCCGGATCATCCAAAAATGTTCTGGGTTTCTGGGGTCACGCACTGAAATATGCCCAAAACCGTCAATGACGTTCTCGTTTACCAAAATTCTTGTCCCAAGAATGAGTTCATCCAGGAATGAAAGTTCTTTTTGTTTGTGCATTGAGGTTCACAATTTAGTTTTGATCCCACAGGCGCGCAGTATACACCACTTGCTAATAGCTTCCAAAATAGCGAATAACCCTACGCCAACCAAGATTAAACCAACCCACCACTCCACTTGGCTGAAAATAACCACGCCTGCAATCAAACATAATGCCCCAATGATTGCACGAGAAATTCGACCTTTATGGTCAATATTTGGTTGCAAAAAATTTTTCATACGCAAACCATGATGCCAATTTTACTTTATAAGACCTGAAGGGCTAGGAGTTTGTTGACTTGTGTTTTTTTCTACTTCAGATGATGCAATGACTGTAGCAGACGTTCCTAGCTGCGGTTGAGGTGACGGTATAAACCGCTGAGACGATGTGCTTTGCAAAAATGAACCCGACGAACTTGATAAAGATGGCAAATGTGAAGTAACAAAACTAGGTGTAACTCTCGAAATATCCCGTCTAGACGGCCCCAGTAATCCATAACTCGATAGACCTTGTTTTTCTTCTAACGAACGTCTGGTCCCTATTAACTTATTATCTGTCACTCTCATCCTTTGGGATAAATGAACAGCTTTTTCAGTTAATGGCTTCCAATCTGTGGGAGGGTCTTTTTGTTGATTTAAGAAGCTTCTGAATTTCTTCATAAATACATCCACTGGCGATTCCGGATGATCTTTTGGTAAAAATGCTTCTACTAGCCCAAAAACGATACCTACCACAACAAATAATGGTCCTCCTACTGCCGCAACTTCCATTAATACACCAATTTCAAGCGCTTCAATAAGCGCACACGCTAAGAGTCCCATACCTGCTGTTAAAATAATACCATCAAAGATAGTCTTTTCGATCGGCTTTCCTTGGATAAGGTCTTCAGCAAAATTGTAAGCTTCTATGCCAGCAAATGCAGCTGCCATGAACGGCCCCATCGCTTTTAAAACTACTTTTGCAAGACCTTCACCAAAACTCAACAGTAATCTCGTCCCACGTAAAATAATTGAAACACCTTCTTCACCTTCCTGAAATAAAGCTTTAAAACTGGTTCTTACCTCTGCCTCATCCCAGTCCAAAAAATCTGAACTGTGAACATCAATGGTTGGAGTTGGTGGTCGAAAATAAGCTTTAATCTTAGCTAAAGTATTCAAGGTCCATTTACCTGCGTCGACTAGGATATCCACCACCGGTTCCAATAAATTCAATGTAGTTAAAATCACTGTTGTCCGTTGAGCACCACTAATATTTTTCCAATTGGTAAAGCCTGTATATACAGAAAAGAGACTAAACGCCACTCCAATATATTTGACAAATTTTAAGACCATAGCGTATTTAGGATTATTGGTACGGAATTTTTCTTCCATCTCTGTAAGAGTATCGTTGTTAAAAACAGTCCTACCTTTACTTTTTTGCATAACGTAAGCTAATAAAATTGAAAAAGAATTAGCTAACTCTATAAATCCACCTAACTTATCGATCGCTTCTTGTAACTCCTCTGCCATTGCTCTAAGCCGTATAGTGCCTGGGTCTCCTCCTGAACTATTAATATATTTTTCAATAAACGCCTTAATAAAATCAGGCACCCACTTGTCCACTTCTTGTTTCATTTCACTGGAATAAGGAGGGATAACACCTTTAACTTGATGAAATAATCCTTCATTCAGTAAAAATTGCATATACTGGTTAGAGTACGATTTTTTTTGTGAGTCTGCGCAATGAGGTTGCAATACAGATAATAATGCAGCATTTTGGTTGATAATTGTCATGGCTTCTTGAGGAAAAGCACTCATCTTTGCTGCTAGAATATTGATTTGCTGGGGAGTTGTTAAACCTTGATTATAAAGCAACTTAGCCCATTTCTCACCCTTGACAGTACCCTCTTGATCAGGTGTTTTGTCCTCCAAATAATCATCTAAAGAAGGTAATGCTATACTTCCAGTACTGGCTGCTCGATAGGCTTGTGGAAAAATACCCATGGTTTGGATTGAATAATCACTTTCATGCGCTAAACCATTGGTCAAATAATACTTAAGTTTATTAGTTTCAGTGGGGGATAAAGGCGTTGTAGGAGCACCTAATCCGGTCATTTGGCCGATACTCCAACCTAAATAAGCCACTGCAAACTTTTCCTGATAAAAGTCAAGCGACTTTTTCACCAGTTCTTTTCTTTCATCGCTTAATGTGGGTGGAATCACACCAAAAAAATCAGACAACCAGCCGTTGTCCATTTGACCAATAGCCCATTTCATATTTTCTTGTAGCATTTGATTAGACATACTCTGCACTTCATTTGTGTTAGGCATAATCGCAATTAAATTACCTAAAGTAAGCTCTTTAGATGATAATAATGGGGGAGATGGTAGAGAAGATAACACCAATTCCATCCTATTTATTAAGGGAGCTTTTGTTACGCCGCCTGTAAAAGTGCCTTTCCACGTATATACTACTGCACTCGGCTGTTCGCTACTTGAATCATAGGGTTGCATGGTCCCATCGAAGGTATTTCCCAAAGAGGAAAATTCAATGGAACCTTGCGCAGGCCACAAATTTTTGTAAAAACTGTAATAATCTTGTTCAGAACCGTCAGCCATAAAAGGAAAATTCATCACTAAATTTCCAGTCTTTGGGGACAGCGATAGCGTCACCATTAACGATGGAGAATCTGGATCGCTGCCGGAAATATTAGTCCATGTTTTTTGGCCGTCATTAGAAATATCTATAATTGATACGGGCACTGGAGTATGAGGATCGCATCGATATGATAATCGTATTGATAAACCGGCCCCGTCTCCTATAGGTTTACCATCAGGCCCTTGTAAAGTAGAAGTATAAACACTGGGAGGAACCACGCCGGCAACTTCGAAAGACCTTGCCAGTTTTTCATCACTCCCTAGACTAATGGTGCCACAAAACGCAAGTCTATCGGTGGTAAAAATAATGTAACCTGCCATGTAATGATCTTTAGTTTTTTGTGCCCAAGTCATAGAGTTGCCTACCAATTTAGGTGAAACTATGATTTTGTCATTTACAATGAACTTACCTTTTCGCAAGGACAAGTGAACTAATTCTTTGTGGTCAGAATGGCTACCCGTTTTATGGTCAAACACCTTTAGTTCATAATCACGATCCGTCATAGCAGACAAAGATAATGAACTTCTCACTTCCTTTTTCGGTTGTGGTAGAGTCGAGGATGCAGGAGGCTTTAAAGCTAAGGAGCGTGTTAAAGGCGCTTCAACAAATTTACCCATTGCTTTGGTAAGTAACGGCATTACTGGCATGAGGTAATTAGAAAGTAAACGCTTCTCTGCGAAGGACAAACGACTAAAACCGTCTATTAAACGTTTTTCGGTAATCATAGGATAATTCATCCTAACGCAATAGCCATTAGCATGATAAGAAGCAGGACCATCTTGTAAATGCAATCCGTAGACTTTATAGCTAGTAGGTAAAATGGCCTCAGAAAAACCACTAATTTTAATTTCTTCATAAATCAGTGGGTCCGTTGATTTAAACTTGCAAACCATATCCCCTACTTTGAGTTCAGAGATTTCTAATTCCGGGTTTTCTTCTAAACTGGCTGATATATCAATTGCTTTCCATCCACCGGAAGTTAAAAACGGATGTCCTGCTGTGAAAAAAGGTGCATCCTCATTAAAACCATAAATGACCGTATCTTTTTTTAATTCTTGCACTACTTTTTCATCAGTATGCAAAGCCACTACCCCATTCAGACCGACCACTGGGTCTTTGTGACGTATTTGACTAATTGGAACACTGCTGCCATCTGCCAATAGCACAGGAGTATCTTCGGTAAAACAGCCAAATGCCTTTCCAGGGGAGATGGTTTTTTGATTATCTGGACCAGTTCTAGTGATGAAAACGAATTTATCCCTATTTTCTTTAAGAAATTGCTCTACTTTCTTACCATAAGTGACATAAGTAATAACGCTAGCCATAGCGGCCGATCCGCCACGTGTATATGTTTCTGAGTGGGAGGCTTCCTCAGAGAGAGCAACATTCACTTCAGCAAGAAATTGATCACCATTCATGTCTTCGGGAACAATACGCCGGTAGGTTTCCCATAGATCTTGAATTTGAGGATACGCTGCCTGCCATTTTTTTAACACTGCAGGTTTGCGCGATGGGTCTAATAACTCCAATTTATGCAGGATAACATTGAGACGATATTGCCATGCTCCAGTCGGATCGGCTATTATCTTAGTGATCTCAACATTAATATATGCATCCGAGGAAATATGCTTGGCAAATTGGGTTGCCCATTCTATTTTACTAGGGGTTTGACTCTGTAGATATTCTTGAAAAGTATGCCCATCAGCCGCACAAGCTATTGGAAATAATTGATCATATATGTATTTACCTGACTGGAAAGCATCATCCCCTTCTAACATAGCTATCACATAACGATCTGCTTTAGCATAATTAACCGTTTTACTAAATCCATGAAGTGAAGAATGAGAAATACTTCGGCATAAGATTGCAGTTGCTAGATGGTTAATAAAATCAGGATTCTTAGGTGGTAAGCAAGTGGGCGCGCTAGGAAAAAAAACACCACGAACTGAACTAGCATTCTCTAGTTGTTTCCTAAACTCAGATTTGACCAAGCCGAGTACTGGTGACTCATCCAATGCTAAAAGATTATCCACTGACATAGGGACTGAGGCGGTCGTCTGCATGAAAACCGAATGAGTAGAGACTCTAATTGGATTACTAATTTTTTGTTCTTCTCCTCTCACTTCTTTTTTCTTTGCAAGTGAAGAAGTTGATATTATTCCCTCAGGTACTAATACTTTCACGTCGGGTGATTCTGGTCTAGACATAATTTCCTCCTTGTAAAATTACAAATTTCATCCTTCTTCACCACAAGAATTACGGTTGTGCCCGCATTGTGGAAGCCGTGATTTAATCAATCATCTGGCATGTCTGCCGGATAGGTTAATTTCCTTTTTATTTCAGCGGCTGGTTCGCGCCGTAAATTGTCATTTTCCTTGCAGAGCTTGTCAAGTCTTTTCAGGTAAAGTTTGATATTTTAAAATTTCTTTGCCAGAATCGAAGGGGCACGACCGGTCTCGATTTTAGAAAATTTGCAAAAAAAATGTACAAATTGTGAAAGGTGTGCAAATTAATAAATATCATTTATAAACAAAAAATTACCACAATATTATAAAGTCTTTATATAATGGCCCATCAATTATTTTTCTATCATTTCTACCGAATTTTCACAATTCTCACATATTACTTCTCCCTAAACTTTTTCTAAATATTGAAAAAACATGATCAAGAAAAATATATAAAACTTTTGGAAATATTCTTGATATATGGAAAAGATGAGGAATTTATATAGTTTCAAATTTGATACCTTCATAGGTATAAATTTTTCTTAATTCGTTTTTTACATGTAAGATTTCAATAAAAGATGGCTTGTATTGACCATAACCTACTTGCAAGATCCATAATGCCAAATCATTTAAATTAGCTGTTTTGGTATCATTTTTAAATAGGGTTGACAATTCAAAACCACATTTAATAGTTGACATGAGTAATCCTCCTAAAAAATTCAGAATAGAAAATTATTTTTATAGCAGGAGAAAAAAGGCAAGAAAAAAAACATAAATTCGCGTGTTGTTGACTATGTATAAACATAAGAGCATCCATTGCCCATACTGCATAATATGCGATATACTATGCAATGGGATATTGGTGAACAGTACAAATTTATCCTAGAGTTTACGGGGGGACAGCCCCGTTAACCCGCTTAAATAAAGCTGAAATTGTAAGTGTATTTTTGTGTTATTAAAATAGGTGAAAATCTACTACTCTAAACAGGAGATTTATGATTAAAGGATTACGGTGGTATGAAGGGAAAAGGTTAGTGGCTACTGTTCGGGGTTCAGATTATGCGCACGCAGGAGAGGAAGAAGCAATAAATTTTTGTTTATCACCTTATAGTAAAGATAAAAATCGCTTGATTTTAGATGCCGGCTGTGGACAAGGTGGTACAGCACATTTTATTCAACGTCAAGGATGGGGAAAAGTTACCGGTTGCGACATTGAAGCCTCCTCGATCCACTATGCAAAAGAACATTATCCCGAGGTAAAATTTGTTACTGCCGATGTCGTTGAAGCAAACCAAAAATTAAAAAGTCATTTTTTTGATTTAATCTGCTTATTCAATTCCTTTTATGCTTTTCCCAATCAATCCCAGGCGCTGAAAAGCTTACACGAATTGGGAAAAGAAAATACCGAAATTGTCATATTCGAATATAGTGATCTAGCACTAGAGAATAACAATCCTCTGACTATTAAAAATGACCCCATTAAGAATTTTTTGCCGATTCGCCTAGATAATATTCGCCAATTAGCTCGGGAAGCTGGTTGGGAATGCAAAGAAATAAAAGAAATCAACAGCCAATATAAAAAATGGTATCAAAGCTTTTTAAATGAACTAAAAAGTAAAAAAGAAAATATCATTGCTCATTTTAAAGAAGAAGGCTATTTAGAAGCCGTAAATCGATACACAAAAATATACAACGCTATCGAAGATGGCATACTCGGCGGATGTGTATTTTATGGCAAATTTATAAAATCCTAATCGGGTTTGTTTAATCAGGTATTGGATATGTATTTGACTCTTCTTCAGGAATTAAAGCTTCTTTCCCTTTCCTGAAAGAAAAAATACTAGTCATAGCCAATATTCCAATTACGGCGGCGCCAGTAATATAGAGCGCAGGCACTAAAAGAAAATGCGCCCTTGCAATCAAGTACGTACAAATTAATGGCGTCGTTCCACCAAAAATCGACATAGATAAATTGTAGGCAAAACCAATCCCGCTTAACCTATGTCTAACAGGAAATAAATTGGCAGTGATCGCTGCTGTTGTTCCTTCGATTAAACTAAAGCATATTGAAAATAGACATAATATTATTAAGATAATAGAAAAATCTGCTGTGATCATTTTTTTAAATAATAAAAATGAAAGCAAAGCAATTGATAAGGGACTTAGTAATGCGACCCATTTTCTACCGAATTTATCAGCCAATAAACCAGCAATCGGAGTGAGCGCAACTAGCAAGATCATGGCGGTGGTATTAACGAACAAGGCTTGTTCAGCAGAATAATGTAAGAAAACATGTAAATAAGTGGGCATCCAAAGAAAAAGTCCATAAAAAGCAATAGCAATAAATATATTAAGAGCGGCTACCTGCAGCATGGCTTTGTAAGAAAACTGCAGTGCGTCAAAAATCGGGAAACGTGGTTGCTGATTTTTGGCCATTACCTGCTCAAATTCCTCCGGCTCTACTAAAATACTTCTTGCCCATATGCCAAATATCACGAGTAAAAGTCCTAAAAAATAGGGGATCCGCCAAAATCCATTAGTAATTTGAGTGACTGTAAAATAGTGATGTAATAGCGTAGCCACTAAAGAGCCTAATAAAACACCAACAGTACAACTAAAAGTGACAAAGCTACACCAAAAAGTTTGGTTTTTCTTTTTAGAAATCTCGAACATATAGACGGTAGAACCTACGAGCTCACCTCCTGCAGAGATGCCCTGAAAAATCCTCAATAAAACCAATAAAATAGTGGCAGCAACTCCAATTTGATGATAAGTTGGTAAAGCTCCCATTAATAAAGTGGAAACACCCATAAGATATAATGAAAACCGCAAAGCTTTACTCCGGCCATATTTATCACCAAGATACCCAAAGATTATTCCGCCTAGTGGTCTAGCAAGGTATCCGATGGCAAAAACAGAAAACGCCTGCAGAAGCAAAGTAATCGAGTCTTTAGAAGAAAAAAATAAAGCGCCGATGATGGCTGCCAAATAACCATACATGGCAAAATCATACCATTCCAATATATTCCCTAAGATACTGCTAAGTAACTGACGATGACGGTGTAAAAACATATTAAATCCTATTTACCTTTTTAGAAAAATGATCTACCAAGTCATCAATGCTGTAATGACCACCGGTTTTGTCTTTAATATTTTGTAAATGATTGTCTAATGTTTTGATAGAAATATTTAAGTAATGACTAGCTGCTTTGTTAGTTCTGCATTTTGATATAGCTAAAATACAGTCCATTTCTCGTGGAGATAACTTGAGCTTCACGCCTTCGATAAATCCAAAATGTTCCATAAATTTTACGTTTGCTTCATTTAAATTGTAATATTGGCCATAAATTTTTTTAATTTTTAAAGCTTCTTCATTCTTAGTTGAATCAAAGCTTAAGGTTAATATGCCCAATACCTCTTTTTTATTTTTATCGAACACGGGTATTTTAACCATTGAATGAATCACTAAATATCCTGATTGATTTAAGAAGATCTTATGATCTAATTTTATAGGTGTCTTATTTTTCACCACCAATAAATCTGATTTGTGGATTTCTTCAGCGAATAAAGGAGGCCATTTTCCTTGCATAATGCTTTCATTAAGATCAAAAACTGTTTTTCCAATAATTTCCTTTTCTTCTTGAAGGTTGTAAACATTCAAATTAGCTCGGTTTGAAACTTGATAAGTGAAAGATCGGCTTTCTTTAAAATGAGCGATTTCCGGAAACGTATAAATGAAATCCGTTAACATATACCCCATTAAGTTTTTTGGTAATGTTATACTTTTCAAATGTTTTATTACCTTAAAACTGAGAATATACTCATTGATTTAGGTGGAATTTTGAACACCTTGACCTCCTGTCTGAAAAGAAACCTTCCTTAAAATGAAAATTCTAACATGAAAATAGAAAAATAAAAACATCAATAGTTTTGAAAACAAATCAAATACTCACTAACCTAATTTGCTGACCTCAGCCAGATTTTTTAAAGGTTTGATGAGGATTGTCATTTTTTAGTAATTTGATGCAAAATAAGTCCATTGCCCTCGGAATCCAGAATAACTGCCATTTTACAGACTGGCGAAGAGCATACATCAACCTTAAATTGCACCTCAGCGGCTTTAAGTTGTTCCACTAGCAAATCCAAATTTTCTACTTCGAAGGCAATTTTACCACCAGAATCATGGCTCGGCTTAAGGTTTTCCAACAAAGTGGTTATGGCAAGACAACCGCCTCCCGGCAAGTCATATTCCACCCAAGCGCCATTGGCTGTGACTGAACCAGTCGTTAATCCTAGGGTTTTTTCATAAAATCGCCGTGCGCGTTCCATGTTCTGAACAGGATACATCGTAAATGCCACTTTTTTAAACATATTGCTCTCCATCAAAACAGATATAATAATAGTTCCACTGATGGATCACAATAAGGAATACATTAACTGGGAATTCATAGTATTGCGGAATTAGCGCAGGCCGATGATCTTTTTAAAGAATTTGGTTCATCAGATTTAT
>JAFEDN010000059.1 GCA_018241585.1 Pseudomonadota bacterium
CCTTGATTACTGAGTTCCGGCTTTGCCGGTGCTCAGTATCTAAACCAGGAAGCAGCTTCCGCTTCAGCGGGAGCTGCTGAGAAAAGTTTGCAGATATTGACAATCTCACTTAGAATTTCCCTCTATGAAAAAATTTGACCCTAATGCAGCAGCCGCTGAAGATTCCGGCATATTTGGCTTACCCTATACGGTTGAACAAGCACAGTTAATCATAATCCCAGTGCCATGGGAAGCGACGACTTCTTATGGCGGTGGCACAGCAATGGCCCCGCAGGCCATTTTCGATGCCAGCAAACAAGTCGATCTGTTTGATTTCGAACTGGGTAATTTTTATGAAGCCGGCATTGCCATGCTGGAAAATCCTGCTGAAATCTCAGTTTGGAACCACACCGCTAAACAGGAAGCAGCTAAGATCATTAAGGCAGCCGGCATTATCAATACGGCTGAATTAAAAAATTCTTTGCAGAGGGTCAACGAACTGAGTGTAAAAATAAATGATTATGTATACCAGCAAACCCAACGATGGCTGTCGCAAGGAAAGTGCGTTGGTATTTTAGGGGGCGATCATTCGTCTCCTTTTGGCGCGGTGCAAGCTTTTTTAGAGCATTATCCAGAAATGGGTATTTTACATTTTGACGCGCATGCAGACCTGCGAAGCGCTTACGAAGGTTTTGAGTTTTCTCACGCGTCCATTATGAATAATATTATCAACAAAACCGCTTTGAAAAAGCTGGTTCAAGTTGGCATACGAGATTTTTGTGAAGAAGAAATTATTTTTATTCAAGAACACTCTTCCCGGATCACACCTTTCTACGATTCTGTTTTAACCGATAGAAAATTGCAGGGACAAACTTGGGATGAGGTTTGCGAAGAAATCATTCATAGCCTGCCAAAGCAAGTTTATATTTCGTTCGATATTGATGGTTTAGACCCACGATTTTGTCCGCACACTGGAACGCCAGTTCCCGGAGGCTTAGATTTAAAAGAAGCATGGTATTTAATAAAAAAAGTCGGTTTGTCGGGACGTAAAATTATTGGTTTCGACCTGAATGAAGTTTCTTTAGGTTCTACAAAATTACCGGAAAATCCAGACCCTTATTCTGAATGGGACGCTAATGTCGGCGCACGGTTGCTTTATAAATTATGCGGCTGGGCGCTTAATTCACGACTCGCGTGAATTAAGCTCCTTGTTATGATATTGAATCCCAGCAAGCTGCGATTCAATAATGAAGGGAAAGGTCGCCGCCGCTTCTTCTCGGAAGCGGCTTCCTATTCTGATATTGAATCCCAGCAAAGCTGTGATTCAATAATCAAGGGAAAGGTCGCTCCGCTGTCCTCTCCCTTGCGATCCCTCATCGGGTAAGGAATTGTTCTTTTTATTTTTCAGTATTTATGGAGATTGACTGAAGCGATATAGTCCCCTGCTTGCGGCTTTACGATTAATTGGCTTTATACTGGATCATATCAGCTTATTGCCATAATAAATTTCATGTTTTATACTTTCATAACGTTTCAAGAACATTTTCAAGGAGAAAACTATGACTGCCTGTTTAAAAGCTCCCGGCGCTAAGGGTAATATATCTACGGAAGGTTATCATTGAAGAGGGAACAGGAATTATCTTTGGTATAGCTGGAGGGACACTCTTGATGCTGGTATTAATTGGTTCAGCTCCTATGTGGATAGTGTTATCAATAGCGACTGGGATGACCATGGAGTTTAATAAACTTGGCAAGTCGGTCGGTGAATCACTTACTGATTACGCAAGAGAGCAGTGGCATGAATTTCCCAGAATTTAAACCTCCTGTAGGTTCATTTTTTTTTCATTTAATTTTTATGTTGTTATATTAGTTTCTCTATTTACTGTCATTTGGGTACTTAATTTGCCCTTTATTGCTATTTTTTTGCCACGTAGGTTTGATCCACAATGGAAAAAATTTCCTTACTTTCTTTTACTTCTGGGAAGAACCATGAGAAGCATGGCCTATGGCATCGCCTTAGTTGCACCATACTGGTATACAGCATTGCCTAGAAAGGCTTTTGCTGGAGGTTATTTTTATGGTAGTGATTTTAAATCAAAAGCCACTCGATTTGAAAAATTTATAGCTGCGCTCAATTTCTTTTCTGCACAAGTGGTGTTTTAGAATGGGTGTTGTTTTTGCTTTATTATATGGTATATAAAGTTGTCCTTTTTTTTTTAACTAGACCTTTAATCATGCACCTATTGCAATCAATCCAGTTTAGCGACCAGTATCCTATCGATATAAATTGCTAACAATTTTTCCAGTCAAAGCAGATTGCATAGCCGCTTCTAGTATTAAAATTTGTTGCAGCACTTGTCGCGGTTTTACGATTAATTCGGCCTTACCCTGGATCACCTCAGCAATATTTTGATAATACTCTACCCATGAACCTCGAACCGTATCAAACGGTTGCTGAAAGGTCTCAGCATTTTTTACATAAGTAATTTGCATTTTATTTTCGGGGTTCTCAACAGCCTGGTTGAGATCACCTGCTAAAATCGCCGCTTCTTGTGGGTCTAAACCATATTGGGTAATGGCGCCTTCTGTTCCCAGCACGGTCCAGCGAGGTCTTTTGGCACAACAAAGGTAGCTGATTTCAATTTCAAATACGATATCATTTGCAAAAGTCAAAATCAGTTGGCAATGTGTGCCAATATCAATTGGCCAATATCGATTGGAAATATGACAATAAATGTTTTCCAGCGGCTCGGTAATCAATTGTAAAGCTTGATCGATTAAATGAGACCCCCAATCAAATAAAATTCCACCCATACTGGTTTTTTGAGTACGCCAAATTTGTTTCGGCGGCCGGTAGCGGCTGGCTCTTGATTCAAAACGGAACGGTTCTCCTATTAATCTTGTACTCAACGCTTTTTTTAAAGTAAGGAAATCCCAATCCCAACGGCGATTTTGAAAAACAGACAAAAGCACCCGATTTTTTTCAGCCGCTTCTATAATCGCTATTGCTTCTGAACTGGTCATACACATGACTTTATCGATCACGCAATGTTTTCCAGCCTGTAAAGTTAAAATAGCCTGTGGAGCATGTAAATAGTGCGGAGTAGCAATAATTACCAGATCGATATCCGGGTCTTTTAACAAATCTTCTATTCTAGAATAAGTTTTAACGCCATATTCTTTTTGAGCTTGCAGCCGTTTTTCTTCACTAGTGGCAACCACAGCGGCTAATTGCAAACCCGATGTTTGTTGAACCAGATAGCTATGGATACCACGGCCCGCATAACCATAACCAACAATCCCAACTTTTAACATCTTTGTCCCCCGGTTTTGTTTTTTATAAAAAAATCAGATAAGATTTTACTTATGCAGGGTCCAAATTACTATAAAATTTTGGGAGTCGAGGAAAATGCCTCGCCTGAAGAGATTAAAAAACAATATCGGCGGCTCGCTCATAAATATCATCCTGATGTCAGTAAAGAAAAAAATGCTGAGGCCAAATTTAAGGAAATGCGCGAAGCCTACGAAGTCTTAAAAGACCCTGAAAAAAGAAAGACTTACGAAAAAATGCGCACACAAAAAGCGCAATCCGGTTTTAACCAGCAGCCAGAATGGGAATATCAACAAGCAGGAACAGGAGCCGAAAGAGGCGCCTTTTTTAGTGGCGGAGAATTTAGCGAATTTTTTGAAAATCTGTTCGGCGCTCAAGCGCGCACTGGGCGTGCCAGAGCCCATAGCTTTCAACAACGTGGAACGGATCAACATAGCAAAATCAGTATTTCGGTGGAAGAAGCCTTTACGGGAACACAAAAACAATTGCAATTGCAAGAACCGCTATTAGATCATCAGACCGGCCAAGTAAGCTTTAAGACCCGTAATCTCAATGTGAAAATTCCTGCAGGCGTCATCTCTGGGCAGCAAATCCGCTTAGCCGGTCAAGGAAGTCCTGGGATTAATGGAGGCGAGAGCGGTGATTTATATTTAGAAATTCAACTATTAAAACATCCCTATTATACCGTAAAGGAACGAGATGTTTATCTCAATTGCCCGATAACTCCCTGGGAAGCAGCACTCGGGGCTAAAATTAAAGTACCAACGTTGGCAGGCTACGTGGAACTTAGTGTGCCACCGGGCAGTGAAACCGGCAAGCAATTACGATTAAAAGGCCGAGGGTTTAATGGCAATCCTTCTGGAGATCAATATGTGATCTTGAATATCTTCACACCAGCAGCAAAAACTCCGCAAGATAAACAAATCTATCAAACTATGGCTGCTCACATGCACGAGTATAATCCTAGAAAATTTTAGGTGTTAATATGGCTAAAATCATTTCCGGTATTATTATTGAAAAATCTCAAGCTCTGACTTTAGACGAGTTTTGTAACGCCATTCATTCTGAACCTCAGCTAATTACTAAAATGATTGAGTATCAATTGCTCCACCCGGAAGGAAATGAGCCTTCCGAATGGCGGTTCGATTCGGTTTCTATTAAAAAAGGCCGGATTGCTGCCAGTTTTTATTATGATTTGGAAATTAATTTACAAGGTATAGCGTTAGCGCTTCAGTTGCTTGATCAGAACGAACAATTACAGAAAAAAATAGATATTTTAGAAAACAAATAATCTCATCGTCATTGCGATTAACCCTTCACGAGAATGCATGAAGGTTGGCAATGACCATTAAATTTTGTCAATTTTAAGGTATTTTTCCGTTTCAACAATTAATTCACGATCTTTGAAAGACACCATTTGGTTGGTGATGTTCGCAGAATTTCCATGCGCTGCTATTTCAGCAAGGGTGTTTTGGATAGCCTTGATCGCAGCACGTTGTAAATCTGAGGGAATAATAACCACTTGATATCCCAATTCTTTTAGCCGGGCAGCCGGCACAAGTGGAGTTTTTCCACCAACGAACATATTGATCAGTTTAGGAGCCTTGATTCGCTTAGCGATAGTTTCAATCTGCTCAACTGTTTCAGGGGCCTCTACAAAAATCATATCCGCCCCTGCTTGAACATAGGCCTCTGCTCTTCTCATAGCACTTTCAAAACCTTCCACGGCAATCGCATCGGTGCGAGCAATCAACACAAAATCAGGGTCTCTCAAAGCTTGGCGGGCGACTCTCACTTTTAGGCACATCTCATCTATCGGCACCAAAGTTTTATCGTTTAGGTGTCCGCACCGCTTTGGAAAGGTTTGATCTTCCAAATGTAAACCGGCCACACCCAACCTTTCGAATTCCTGAACCGTTCGCCAAACATTGATAGAATTACCAAACCCGGTATCTGCATCAGCAATAACCGGAAGTTGTGACAATGATACAATTTGGCCAACAATAGCAGTTACTTCAGTCAAGGAGAGCAATCCAATATCAGGGAAGCCGGTACTACGCGCTATTGCCCCACCGCTGGCATATAAAACAGCAAAGCCTGCCTGCTTAGCGAGTAAAGCGGACAGCCCATCGTACACGCCTGGAGCGATGATCAGTTCACCGGCTGCGATCCATTGCCGCAATTTGGCAGTTGGCTTTGCTTGCACCTTAAGAATTCGCTGCCGGAGGATTAGGGTTACTATTAGAATTGCTGGTGCTGCTAGTAGGAGCAGCAGTGTTTTGTGGAGCCGTAGCTTGAGTATTTACTTGGGAATTGTTATTTGAAGAAGTATTATTTTGTTCACGCACCGTAGTGGTATTACGAAGTTGATGATACATCTTTCTCATACCCACGCCCGATAACAAGGATGCTATTAGCGATAAAATCGACAAAATCACGACTATCAATCCCAAGCTTTTGGCAAAGATAATTCCTGGTCCTGCTTCGGCTCTTACCGACCATAAATAAAGACTGCCGCCGCCGATTAACGCTAGCAAACCCAAACAGAAAGCGATTTCCACTAATATCATTTTGTCCTCCTTGCAAATTCGAGATAGTATCATAAAGCAATTTAACGAAAACGAAAATAGTTCAGCCAGTAATTTTCTCTGAATAATTCTTTACCGATCAGGGGATGCAGGGGAAGAACTCTTCCCTTGATTATTTTGAATCACAGCTTTGCTAAGCTTCAATATCGGAATAACAAGCCGCCTCAGCGGGAATTACTGGCGCTATGATAGTTCCAAAAACGAGGTAGATAATAACAACATACCGCTACACCGACGATGCATAAAACTCCTCCGGAAACAATTGAAGTGATCACTCCAAAAAGAGCAGCTATAATGCCCGCTTCAGTATCTCCTAATTTTGGGCCACTGAGATAACTGATCATTTCAATTCCAGATAACCTACCCCGCAATTCCATTGGGATAGTTTGATTCCATAAAGTAGCACGAAAAATACCGCTGACCGCATCTGACCCTCCGGCCGCCGCTAAAAAAATCAGCGCCACCCAAAAATTAACTTTTAGCAGTAAACCAAATAAAATAATTGCTAATCCCCAAAGGCTGGCGGCTATCGCAATCGCCACACCTTGTCTCTTGATATGGTTTGTCCAACCACTGTACAAAGAAATGATCACAGCGCCCACAGCCGGAGTAGCATACAGGATACCTAATACCCTGGGCCCTCCATGTTGTTGTGCAACGGCTGGGAATAAGGCCACCGGCATTCCAAAGATCATTGCTATAAAATCAACAAAATAAGTGCCGACCAGCTCTTGCCTAGAAAAGGCATAACGAAAACCTTCTCCAAGTAATGCAATGGTGGTTTTATCTCTTTTTTTAGGGGAGGCAGGAAGTTGGACCAGCTTCAAAACCGCTCCTAAAGCAAACAGGTAAGTGGCAAAATCGATAAAATAAGTAATGACTACCCCATACTGGGCAATTAAAACTCCAGCAATAGCCGGACCTAGCACCAGCGCAGTGTTCATCATTAAATTGGATAAAGCCGCAGCTCTTCCATAATCTTCTTTAGCCACTATCTGCTGGGTAATGCCTTCCATAGCGGGGCGGTTAAAGCCAAAACAGGCTGACATAAACGCAGCAATCACAAAAATAAATACCACCGAAGGATGAGCCAAAAAGGTGTTTAATGCTAATAGTAAGCTTCCTAACCCTAATAACATGCCCGTTGTGATCATGATCCGTCTACGATCAAACCGGTCGGCAAACGCTCCTCCCAGTAATGCAGTGAGCAATAACGGCAACAATTGAAATAAACTGACCAGCCCCACCAATAATGTGGACTGGGTTTCGTGATATACTTGATAGGGTAAGGCGACGCCGGTAATCATAGTGCCAACGGTTGAAACAAAGCGCCCGGTGAATATTAAACGAAAATTTTTATTTTCTTTTAGAATGGAGAAATTCAGCCGATATTTCATATCAATATGGTACATGATTTAGTCTAAAAAATAAAACCGGCAGCAATCCTCACTAAAATATAATATTATGAAAAATGTGATAATAAATCCCTCACTGATAAGGACCGGATAGTTTTTATTTATGCTTAAAAGAGAAATTTCAGCAACCAACGTCTTAATTGCCGCCGCCGGAGGAATGATCGGATCAGGCTGGCTGTTTAGTCCTTTTCTAAGCGCACAAATAGCGGGAGGGGCAGCTCTGATTAGCTGGATCATAGCCGGTATTTTTATGCTATTGATTGCCTTGCCCTTGTGCGAATTGGGAGCGATGATTCCGATTTCAGGTGGAATGGCAAACTACCCCACGTTTACTCATGGAAAACAAGTGGGTTTTTTATTTGCTTGGATATCTTGGTTGTCTTATGTGGTCATGACTCCTATCGAAATACAAGCCATTTTGCAATATGCCAGTCATTTTCTTCCCATTTTAATCTCACCCCACAGTGGGATAAAACTTTCAGGCTATGGATATTTGGCCGCCGTTTTAATCATGCTGGTAGTAGTGGTTCTCAATTCCTTCGGCATTAAGCTGCTGGCGGAATGCAATAAATATGCCAGTCTAATCAAATTTGCTGTGCCCGCTATCACAATTATTAGCTTATTAAGTATCCACCATGATAGCAGCGGTTTGAATTTGAATTTACATCAAGGCGCTACTTGGACAAACATTTTTTCAGCATTGGCTCTCGGCGGTGTCGCTTTTGGTTTTACTGGGTTTCAAAATGGATTAATGTTAGCCGGAGAAGTGAAGAACCCGCAAAAAAATATTCCTATTGCTATTTTAGGAGCAGTTGGCGTCGGATTTCTTTTGTATTTTTTCCTGCAATTAAGTTTTATTTTGGCTGTGCCCAAATCTTATTTGACGCATGGATGGGCGCACTTAACTTTCCCTGGAGATAGCGGCCCCTTAGCTGGATTAACTTTAATGCTAGGCATGGGATGGGTAGCTACTTTATTGATGCTGGATGCGGCCTATTCACCTTTTGGCACTACCCTGGTCTACACAGCAGCCACTTCCCGAATTTTATATGGGATGGCCGCCAATAAACACTTACCAGCTTTTTTGATGAGGGTTAACCGCTTCAAAATCCCAACGGTAACACTTTATATTAATTTTTTAGTAGGCGCATTGGCTTTTTTACCTTTTCCAGGTTGGCAAAAGATGGTCGCATTTCTTTCCTCAATGAGCATTCTTTCTTATGGAATCGGCCCGATTTGTTTATTGGCCCTGCGAAAAACCCAAGCACAGGCAATTAGACCGTTCAAATTAACCGCGGCAAATATCTTTTGCTATCTTGCTTTTTACGCCTGTAATCTCATGCTGATCTGGTGTAGTTTTGAAATAATTTGGAAGTTATACCTTGCTGTAGTAATCGGTTTAGTAATTAATGTGATTTACCAGAGAAAAAAAACTTCAATCTTTCAAAAACCACTTTATTGGTTCTTTTTTTATCTGACCTTCTTGCTGCTAATATCGTATCTAAGTTCTTTTGGCGGAATTTCACTCTTAAGATTTCCTATCGATTTAATTGTCCTATTGCCTTTCAGCATCATAATGCTATGGTTATCTCAAAAATGCATAGTAGAAAAAGAAAATTTAAGCGATGGAGCGCTTTCAACAATAATGAATGAAACCGAACCGAACGGCTGAAATTAATGTTTTTCTTCAGAGTTTAAACCAGCATCAAAGAGCGCTTTGGCGGCACGGAAATCACCTAATTGCAGATACCGTTTGATTTGTAATTGAAGTTGTAAAGGCAAGGTAGCAAACCGGCTAGTTCCTTCCGTTTTTTTAGTAATAGGGACAGATTCTCGGCTGATCATTTATTTTCCTTAAAATATTAATAACATCTGTCTTTAATTTTAGAGCATCTGCATTAAAAATATGCGATCCAATCTAGCTGTTTGCGTAGGAAATTATTTATTGCGTTAAATAGTTAAGAAGGGTTTATAATGAATTAAGATGAATTATCCTATTCTTAATCATGTCATTATTGTACTGCTACTGGTTCTTTTCGTTGGTATTGTCTTTCGTACATTGAGACTTCCCCAAATTTTAGGTTACCTAGCTGTAGGAGCTTTTGTGGGGCCGCATGGAATGGGTTGGATCAAAGACGTCAACGACGCCCACCAATTAGCGGGATTCGGCGTAGTTTTTCTTATGTTTACCGTAGGATTGGAATTTTCTTTTGCTAAGATGAAATCGCTGAAAGTAGCGGTTACCATACTCGGGGGGTCGCAAGTACTGCTGTGTTCATTAATCGGTTTAGCTATTGGTGTTTTCTTATTGAAAATTCCCTGGTATGCCGCATTAATAGCCGGAGCCATTTTAGCTATGTCTTCCACAGCGATCACCGTTAAACAGCTTTCCGAGCAATTTGAACTAAATAGTACCCAAGGGCAAAATGCTTTAGGGGTATTATTATTCCAAGACATAGCAGTTATCCCCTTTTTCATTTTGATTGGCAGCTTAGGGGTTATCAATGCCACTCCGCCCGCACTGTTTAGCACTTTATTGACAGCTATTTTTAAAGCCATTCTGGCCCTGGCAATCATTCTGGCGCTTGGTAAATGGTTACTAAGGCGGCTGTTCCACACTATTGCGGCTACCAGAGTAATCGAATTATTCACTTTAGCTGTATTATTAGTAACATTAGCCTCTGCTTGGATTAGCGAAAAATTCGGGCTCTCTTTCGCCTTAGGAGCTTTTCTGGCCGGGATGATGCTCAGCGAAACTAAATTTCGTCATCAAATCGAAGTTGAAATTAGACCTTTTCGAGACCTTTTGTTAGGATTATTTTTCATTACTATAGGCATGTTAGTTAACTTTAGCCGTTGGGCGCAATATTGGCCTTGGATTATGATCACATTCCTAAGTTTTATGACCATAAAAGTTATTGTAGTCATGCTGTTGAGTAAATTATTAGGTATAGAAAAATTCATTGCCTTTCGCACCGGATTAATTTTAGCTCAAGGAGGTGAATTCGGTTTTGCGATGTTAACCCTGGCGTTAACCAATCGATTATTCCCTCCAGGATATGGCCAAACACTACTCGGCGCTTTACTGTTAAGTTTTGGAATTGCTCCTTTATTAATTACCTATAATAGGCAAATAGCTAAATTTATATTCCCCACAATTCCCGCATTGACTCATGCTGACGCTATTAAAAAAATTTCAAAAGAAACGGCTGCCAGTAAAAATCACGTCATCGTTTGTGGATATGGTCAAGTCGGTCAAAATATTACGGCATTATTAGAACAAGAACAAATCCCTTACTTGGCTCTGGATTTAGACCCGGAGCATATCCGGGAAGCCAGTTTAGCAGGGAAGCCCGTGACCTATGGCGACGCAACCCACCCAGGTTTGCTAACAGCCGCAGGAATCGGCCAGGCCAGGTCGCTGGTGATCAGCTTCGATGATCCGCGTGCAGCAGCCAAAGTGCTTGAACATGTCAATAATATTAACCCCAACCTCCACGGCAATCGGGCCAGAGTTTAACCAATTAGATTAAATTTTTCCTAATTTATGT
>JAFEDN010000005.1 GCA_018241585.1 Pseudomonadota bacterium
GTTTAACCTTGCTTTCGCAAGTAAACAATTAATTAAGTCACTTCACATCGCAGTTTACCAATATGTTTGACTTGTTCTTCCAGGAAAATCAATGCCTCGCGCTGCTCTTGATAGCTTTGCCGGGCCTGTTGATAGGCTTGCTCAAACGTCACTGAAGGGATTTGCCGATCTTTAGCAGTCTGATGAATATCGCGGCGCACCATTTGAGTGACACAGGCGATTTCGATCAAATCATCGGCCTGGTGCAGCCAAATTCGCCGTTGATCTCTTGTCCATTTTCGACCGACGAGTTGAGCAAGACAAGCTGCCGCTGCATTTTGCCAGCGAGTTTCCGCTAATAAACAACTCCACTGCTGGCATTGTTGTATAATTTTTAAAGAAAGATATTGTAGTAACGACAGTTGATCAACTTGAGATTTTTGCAGTGCAGCTTCCACCATCTTTTGATATTCTGGCGTATTGAGGAACGACTGATAATGTGTAGTCCGTAAAGTGATTCCAGCACTTTGACACACGACTTCTAAATTTTTCATAGATCACCTCTTTTAATAATCAACCCGATCAGAGCCTCATCCGAGCAGTTCCCCGGTCAGGTATCACCGGGAACTGAATAGGATGGCCAGGAAAGCTTCATCCGTGATTAACCCATCCGGCAAGTCACGACGGGCGGCAGGGGCTTGTCCAAAGTGGTTTGCAGTTTATCCGTGGCCACTTGACCTTTAACGTCCCAAATACCACACAGCCAGGCGACACCCAGCGACAATACAGTCGCCACTCCTTTAGCGAATTTCATCGCCCAGCTATCCCGGTCTTTTTCAATGACCGGACGGTGAATCTTGAATTGCGCCCTAAAATCCTTCATCTGTTCCGGAGCGGATTTCACTGGCGTGGTCAGAGTGGCTTGCAGCGCGCTTACCGCCTGGTATTTTTGTACGGCCAAAGAGGGAGCTTGGTCTGATTTTCTGATCACTCGTGTCGGCTCCGTCACTAATTTCTCAACCGGCGGTCTGGAATCAGTGACCATTTTCACTTGAGCGCGATCTTTCAGGGGTGGCGCACCAAATAATAATGTCCGACCCTGGGTATGGGCAGTGTAGCTTTGTTCAGATTCATTTTTGGCCTCATTTTCGACTTCCTCCGCCAGATGGTTTCGATAGTCTCGGCACAATTGCTGCAATTCCTGTTTCTGGCGAACGACTGGCAATAAAGTCAGCAAAGTCTTTTGAACGGCAGGGAATCCTTGCTGTTGATCTGGCTGCCAGGGACACCAACGCCTAACAGCGTTTCCCAGCGTGCTATAACGAGTGATATCGAGTAAATCCACTTTATCCAGCAATCGGGTCAGGTGCGTTGCTAAAACGGCGCTGAATACCTTTTGCTGATGATTACCGTCGGCGGTTTTTCCTTTGGAGCGTCTTAGTGTTTCCGCCTGGGCCTGCTCAACCATCGTCCGGGCTTCTCGATCTAATGCCTGACTAATGTTGAATACCGAATTTTGCGCCGTACATTGACGATGCGTTTCTAAAAATTGTTCGATCAGTTTACTCATAAATTTTCTCCTAAAATAAAATTAAATAAAAAATCCAGTTCAAAATGTTTTTCCGCTCTGGTTTAGCGGGGCATATAAGCCATGGAGGGTCTGTTGATCACCTTTTGCATATTTTTCGAGGCTTCTTCTCCTTTGACGCTGAAAATGCCACAAAGGGCAGCAACGCCTAACGTCAGGACAGCAGCGACCCCTTTCAAAAATCGCACGGCCTTACTGTCTCGATGGTCTTCCAATATTGGTTTTCGTTGTTGCAACGTTTGTTTAAATTCGTGAACCTGAGCTGGAGCGGGTTTGGCGGTAGTGAGTGACTGTTGCAGCGTAGTCACGGCTTCATATTTTTTGATGGCCTTTTGTAGTCCTTCGTGTTGATTCAGCGGCAGGGATTTTGCTTCATGCGTGAGGAAGTGATCTAACGTAGACGGTTTTTCAATCGGTCGTAATGGCTTTTTGTAGGAAGTGGTCGGTTCTGGTAGATTGAAACCATATTGTCGAGAGACGTTGGGGAACTCATTCGTTAACTCTGAGCGAATATCCGCTGCTAAATGGGCTTTATATTCCTGGCAAGATCGTTGCAATTGCTGTTTTTTGCGGGCATCAATTAAACAGGTCATCAGTGCTTTTTTGACGGCGTCACAGGCTCTAAAATTGTCGTGGGATTTATTGGGATTCCATTCAATGATTAATCTTTGAATGTGTTTAAATTGGTGGAGGTCATGCAGATTCACGCTGTCCAACTCGGCAGTGACGCGTGCCTGCACGCCGTGTTTGAGTTTATCCTCAGTGACTTTAAATTCCTGAGTAAAGCCCTGTCGATTACTCCGCATGTGTTCAGCCGCTTCTTGATAAATGCGTTGAGCTTCTTGACCAAGATTGGTTGAAAACGGTGCTTGACGTTGTGGGTGCTCTTGATTGATGAGTGCTTGAATTAATTTAGACATAAAAATGCTCCTGATTTTTAAAATGAATGAAAAAAATGAGAATGTTGAATTCTCGCCGCAAATCAGACCTGAATTGTTCAGGCCGCGTGAGTTTCAAAATAGTGAAATTAAGTGGAACTGAGTGTCAGTAATGGATTTAAACAGATTCCTTGATAGATTCTGTTTTTTCAGTATTTTCGGTGTTTGTTTTTTTATTCGCTTCGAATTCGCAAAGTATATATTCTTTTAAAAAAGCCAAATTATCGGTATTCACGAGTGCATTGACCAATGTGCTTAATGAGGGCATCCACCCGGTTTCTTTGGCCACTTCTTTCTGAATCTTGAGCAGCCTTTTAAAAGAGTGATCATTCAGTAGATGAGTCTTTCGAGCTTCTGGTTTGGTTTCAGAATTTAATGTTTCGTTGGACAACGTCATAAATCATTCCTATCGTTTTGAGCGTGGTCAGTCAATGCTAAAAAAATCGATAAATTGATACGCTCTTGGGGATGAGTCTGCCATCATTTTTTAAAAAAAAACACGTAATTTAAGTCGAAATATTTCCCGACATGCCCCCTAAAATTTCCCGAAAAACTGTTTATTTTTCCCGAAATGGGCTTTTTGATCGGAAAAATTTGAGCTAAGTGATTGATTGTGGATGGTCGTCAGGAAATTTTAACCCTGTGATCGGGAAATTTTTGAGTGTAGATCGGGAAATTTTTAGGCTTAAATTACGTGTTCATTTTCGTTTTTTCTTGAGAGGATATTGTCAACGTAAAGCGAAAAACTTTTATTTTTTCGGAGTAAAATGACAATGGACATTCAATGGTTTTTAATCGACGACCTTTGCCCGTATGAGCGAAATCCCCGCCGCAATTCTAAAGCGGTGGATAAAGTCGCCGACAGTTTAAAAACCTATGGTTGGCAACAAGCCATCGTCGTTGATCAAGAACATATTATTATTGCCGGTCATACTCGCTGGTTAGCTGCCAAAAAATTGAAAATGGAAAAAGTGCCGGTATTAGTGGCTAAAAATCTCACGCCGGAACAAGTCAAAGCCTACCGTATTGCCGACAATCGGCTAAGTGAAGAAGCCGAGTGGGATTCCGATTTATTACGCCAGGAGTTAGCTTCCTTAAAAGAACTGGATGTAGATTTGTCATTAACTGCCTTCAGTGAAATCGAATTAACCAAATTACTCGGCACATTATCGGAATCCGATGAAGAATCCTTAGATGGGTTAACACCGCAAAATATAATCGTCAGTCAACCAGGCGACGTTTGGGAATGTGGGCTTCATCGGGTGATGTGTGGGGATGCGACCTCTCCCACCGACGTAGCCCGACTGATGAATGGTGAGAAAGCTGATTTAGTGTTTACCGATCCACCCTATAACGTCGATTATCATCAAGCCCGAGGTGCTTTCAAAGGGCGTTCACTTCAAAATGACCACATGAACCCACAGGCTTATTTACAATTTTTACAAACCGCTTTTGCCAATGCGGTGACGGTGGTGAAACCGGAAGCCTCCTGGTATGTCTGCCATGCCTCCCAATTTCAGGATTTAGTCAAAGAAGCGTTGGAATTCAATCAGCTTGTTATCCGTTCTCAGATTATTTGGACTAAAAATCATTTTGTATTAAATCGGGGCCGCTACAAAATGCAGCACGAATCCATTTACTACGCCTACCGCCGAGGCCAGACGGATGTGTGGTATGGGGATCGTGCGCAAAGTACGGTGTGGCCCTTTGATAAGCCGTTGTCCTGCGACCTTCATCCCACGATGAAGCCTTGGGCGCTGATACAAAAGGCGCTGCATAACAGCAGCTTACCAGGCGACCGAGTGTTGGATATGTTTGGCGGAGCCGGGTCCACCCTGATCGCAGCCGAGCATACGCACCGCCAGGCGTATCTCGTAGAGATCATGCCGCAATATGTGGACGTGATCTTGCGTCGCTTTGAGAAACATACCGGCAAAGCGGCGGTGTTGTCCGGAACAGACCGGACATTCGCGGATTGTGTATCAGCGCAACAAGGCATCAGTCATGGAGAGTCCAGGTCATGAGTTGACGGAGAGCATTCAACAGAAAATTGGGGAAGCTCTGCGAATTGGAGCGAGTTTTGAACTCGCGGCGCACTATGCCGGTATTAAAGTGAAATGGTTTTGGCGCTGGAAAAAGGATGGTGAAAATGAACAGGCTATTTTTGAGGAGAATTATCATCAAAAGTGCAGGACTTTTTCACGGGATGTTCAAAAAGCCCGTGCCGACTATAAGGTGAGTTGTTTAGCAAAGATGGAAAAATTGGGACACAAGCATTTTAAACCGCTGCATTGGAAATTTGAGCAATTACAGGGAAAAAGTAACCCTAAAAAAAATAAAAAACGCAGGAGTGAGCGTCATGAAAATAAAAACAGTCATCAAACGGTTTAAAAATACCAGCCAAACATGGGGCTGCCGATTATGGTGCGCGTTGTGTCAGCCTAACAATATTACGGCGATTCGTTTTTGTTTGCTGGCGAGTTTAATTGGGTTGTGGGGTTCAGCATTGGCGGATGGTACCGATATTTTAGCCGGCACTGACGCCAGCTTATGGGAAACCCTCAACAACACCGGTAAAAAATATATTTACGCCATTGAAGGGATTTTAGGATTAGCGGCTTATATGAAAACCAAGAATTTGCTGGTCTTAACCGGTATCGTCGGCGTGTCGATCTTTTTCAATATTATCTTATCGATGGCGGGAGAAAGTGCATGAGTTATCGTATTCCGCAAACGCTCGATGAGCCGATGAAATTTATGTTGTGGACTATCGATGAACTCATCGCGTTTTTAGTCCCGTTTCTTGTCTTGATGTTGGTTTTAAACAGCCCGGTGTGGGGCATGATCACCGGCTCCGGTGCCTTATTTGGGATTAAAAAATTGAAGGGCGAAGCGGGACATTATTTTATGTATCACTGGATGTACTGGCACATGCCGACGTGTTTGAAACTTAAAATAACACCGCCCTCTTATTGGCGGGAATTGATTGGATAAATCTTGCAGGAGTAGCTATGCAACTGACGCATTATAAATCACGATTACAACACATGCTGGCACAGCGTAATGGTTATCTGGTGTTGGCGGCACTATTAGCCGGCGTCTGTTTATTACTGGCGATCAGTGTGTGTCGGTTGATTGGCCGGGAACGGATTGTGATTACACCCCCGGTGGTGAATCAAGCTTTTTGGGTAGAAGCTAAAGCGGTTTCTCCTGAATATTTATCACAGATGGCCTCATTTTTGGCTCAATTACGATTGAACCTCACCCCCAGCAATACCGCTTATCAGCAAGAAACTTTATTGCGCTACACCGACCCGGCTTATTACGGCGATTTAAAAAATGAGTTGGTGAGTGAGGCTGAGCAATTATCAAAAACCCATACCAGTTTAATTTTTTATCCGGTAGAAGTGTCGGTCAACGTCAAGCAATTAACAGCAGATATCACGGGCGATTTAAGCGCCACGGTCGGCAACGATCATCTGCCGGTGCAACGAATCCACTATCAGCTTCAGTTTTGCTATTCGGAAGGCAGGCTATGGCTGAAATCTTTCGAGGAAATTAAAACTAGCTCTCACGATGAGCATTCAAAATAGGAGAATAGTATGCTTAAAAATCTGGTTAATCGATCTTTACTCAAAATACCCTGCACGCTAGCGGTATTGTATCCAATGTTTCTGTTTTCAATACCGGCGCAGGCTCAATCTTTTGTGTTGGAGGACAATTCTAAAGTTTCTGCTGAAATATCTGCAAAAGAATTGACTCGAATTTCGGTGATCGGAGATCGAATTACACTGGTCAGAGGTTCTGAAGGAGCTTACCAGATTAGTAACGATACCGCACAGGGTGCAGTGTTTATTAAACCCATCGTCGATCAGTCGACTACCCATAAAATTTGTCCAATAAAGAAAAATAAGGAAAAAAAACAACAAAAAATTCAGTGCCAAAAATTAAAAGAAAAAAATAATATCCATCGATTAAAATCATTTTATTTATTCATTAGCACTGAGCAGGGTCGGCATTACGTATTAAATTTAACGCCACGTTCCACTCGTCATGCTGATGTATTGGCATTAAAACCGCAGGAATTGGAAAAAGAAGTCGCGAAAACCTGGGAAACCAGTGAACGTTACACGCAAACGCTAATTCGCTTGGTGGAAGTGGTTCTTCAACAAAAAACTCCCTCTGGCTATGACCACACAGTTTTAAAAAAACCGAAAGCATTTAATTTTGGCCGATATTTCGATTTGAAATTAGCCGATCACTATACCGGTGCGCATTTATCGGTAGAAATTTATCAACTGACGAATCATTCCAAAGAAATTCAAACGCTGGCTGAAGAGGATTTGTACCAATCCGGTGATCGCGCCATTTATCTGCAAGCCGCAACCCTTGCCCCTCATCAAACCACTCAACTGATTAAGGTGACCAGCCATGTCTAAACAACCCTACGATGCTGATAAAAATATAGATACGCAACCCAGCCGAATCCGAAAAAAACAACAGAAGATTTTAGCCATCAGTATTCTGATTGCAAGCATACTCGGCTGGAGTTTTTACTCGTTACTATCCAACCACGCTCAATCTCACCGAACTGTGGAGAAATTATCATCACAACGCATGGCGCTGGATAATCCGACCACGCATGTCGATGGCTCTGAAGTTTTTATTGAAAAAACCCAAAATGAATTGAGCCAAACACAAAAAACTACCTCTGTATTGCAACATCAGTTGGAGGTATTGACTCAGCAGAAAGAAGAACAGGAAAAAACGAATCAATCCAACAACGAGTCGATGCAGGCATTACAGGTTCAATTGAAAGCATTAGAAGAAAAATTAAATTTAGCCAACCCAGCATCACCCGGAAAAGCTGAGGGTCAGAATGCTTACCCCATGTCCCCGAATATCGATTATCAGGCGGATAGGGTTTCGATACAGCCGCTTAAGGGGATAAACGATGATGTTTTGGCGTTATCTCCGCTAAAAAATCAGTCTTCGGCAGTGCCTTTGATTAAACCTTCTAAAACGCCGGATAGCTTTGTTCCCGCCGGTACTTTTGTCCGCGCGGTCATGTTAGGGGGTGCGGATGCCTCCACTGGGGTAAACAGTCAAGGTAACCCTACGCCAGTGTTATTCCGATTGTTAGACACGGGTACGTTACCCAATCATCATCACAGCCATTTGAAAGATTGTGTAGCGACTGCAGCCGCTATCGGTGATATTTCGTCTGAGCGCGGTTTGATGCGCTTAGAGCGTTTAAGTTGTGTCAGCCCCAATCATCAGGAAGTCATTGAATTGCAGGTGGAAGGCACAGTCTTTGGGCCGGAAGGTAAAAACGGGGTACGTGGTGTACCGTTATGGCGCGAGGGTGCTTTATTAAAACGTGCTTTTATCGCCGGATCATTGTCAGGTTTTTCCCAAGGGATTGCTTCGCAGTACACCACCACCGCGTTGTCCACGACTGGCGCGGTCACCAGTGTCAACAATTCTGATATTTTTAAGTTTGGGGCAGCACAGGGTGTCAGTAACGCCATGGATAAAATTGCTGATTACAATATCAGGAGAGCCGATCAATACCATCCCGTTATTCAGTTATCGGCAGGAACCATTGTGGATGTTGTTTTTTTAAAAGGGTTTTATTTAGACGGTCAAAAGCACGATAACGAAAAAGAATCGGTCCTGCCGCCGTTTGAAACGATGGCAACCCTTCCAACCGTACTGCCACCCAGCCAAACGGTCACTCCAGCAACCAATTCTGCTGTGGCATCACCATTGCCGGTTTCTACTTTACCTTTAACACAAGCGCAGATTAACGCACTGCAAACTCGTAATCATCAAAACCAGAATCAAAATCAGGCTATTGATTTTTTTAAACCTTAAAAGAGGAGTTTTTTTATGTGGTATTTTCAACCTTCAAGAAAATTATTGACGCTAAGTCTCATGATCGGCTGTAGTGCAATGCTGTCCGGTTGCGGGGAACTCAATTCTCAATTCACCTGCCCGATGAAGCCAGGCGTCACTTGTCAAAGCCTGGATCAAGTGAATACGATGGTAGATCAGGGAAAATTAGCGGCAGCCAAATCGACACTCACACCTGCACCATCGGCTGATACGGTATTGACGGTTAATATCAGCTATTCTGCCGATGAGGGAGTGAGCCGTTCCCCGGAACAAGTCATGCGACTGTGGATTGCCCCTTACCAGGACAATCAAGGCAATTATTTTTCATCCACCCAAGTCTATCATGTGATTCAGCCCGGTCATTGGTCTACGGATCCCGCTATCGAGGATAATACGCATGCTTAATGCTTCAAAATCGTTTGATTTATCGGCGTTATTTGCACGGGTTGCCGGATGGTTCGGTGAATCACCGCCGTCTGGTTTTGATAAAAACCAGTCGTTGGATTCTGAATTGAGTGATCTGCTGGCGCAGTGTCCGCTTTCCAGTTTGCTGCCTTATGAAACTTACGATCCTGAACACGAGCTTTTTATCAATAAACGCAGCTTGGGCTTTATGCTGGAAGTGGCTCCACTGACCGGTGCGAACGAAGCTAACGTGCAAATTTTGGGTAGCCTGCTTACTGATGTGTTGCCGATCACAGCAGATTTGCAATGTTTATTTTGGGGGTCAGATAAAATTGGTTCAGCCATTGATGCGTTTGCGCGAGAGCGTTCTGCTGCGGGCGAGATGTTTGCCTGGCTCGCACAAAAGCGCGCCGAGTTTTTAAAACAAGGGACATTGGATTCACTCACCAAGAATGGTTCATTTATTTTAAGAGATTTTCGGCTGTTTTTAGTGATTTCCATTCCACTGAAAGAAATTACCGCTGATACTCAAATTTTAATTCGATTACGTGAAGATTTTGTGAGTTCGCTCAATTCCGTCAATATGGCCAGCCGCTCCATTCCGATCACGAATTTTATCAGTCTGTTGATCGATTTACTCAATCCTTCGACCGATCCCTATGCTTCCCAGCAGCGGTGGAACGAGTTTGATTCCCTGTCACTGCAACTCACCGACCCTGAATACCAATGTCGGGTTTATACGGATAAATTAGTGATGAATCGCTCCGGCAAAAAAGCCTGGGAAATCCAGTGTTTTGGTGTCCGCGATTTCCCGGAAACATTGGGATTATGGCAAACCGGCGAGAATTTAGGCCAAGTATTTAACTCCGCTTTGCAAATTCCGTGTCCTTTTGTCATGAGTTTTCATGTCCGTGCAGAGGATATCGAAAAATCGGCTGCCAAAGCACAAATGAAGTTTATGAATAAAGACTCTACCGCGAAAAGTCCGCTCGCCAAATTTAAACCCAGCATTGGCAAAGAGCATCAGGATTGGAAGTTTGTCCGGGATCGCTTAAGCCAGGGTGATCGTTTAGTGAAAGTCTTTTATCAAGTCATTTTATACACCTTGCCGGATCAATCTCATAGCGCCGAACGCAAGCTGCGCGATTTATATCGTGCGAATGGCTGGAAACTGCGTAAAGAATCCTATTTGCAGTTGCAGTCTTGGTTGGCGGTTTTGCCGATGATGATGACGGAAGGGATGTTTGATGATTTAAAACGGTTAGGTCGTTTGCGCACGATGAATGCGCTCTCGGCGATCAATATCGCGCCGCTTCTAGGGGAATGGAAAGGTACGCAGCGTCCTAGCTTATTCCTCCCTGGACGGCGCGGCCAAATCGCCATCTGGAACCCGTTTGATAATCCAGAAGGCAATTATAATGTGGCCATTGCAGCGACTTCTGGTAGCGGTAAGTCAGCACTCACGCAAGAATATATCGTGGCATTACTTGGAGCTGGCGGACGGGTATGGGTGATTGATGTCGGTCGTTCGTATGAAAAAACCTGCAAATTATTGGGCGGCGAGTTTATTGAGTTTAAATCCGATCATCCCATTTCGCTCAATTTGTTTACCTACATTGATCAAATGGATGATGAATCGCTGGAAATTTTGAAGCCTTTGCTGGCAGCGATGGCGCGACCTCAAAGCAATGTCACGGATGAAGAAATGACCTTTTTAGAAAAAGGCGTCAAAGCCGCGTGGGATCAAAAAGGAAAAAATGCCAGTATAACGACAGTAGCTGATTGGTTGAGTCAACAAGCCAGTCCGATTTGTACGACGCTTTCGCATTTGCTTTACCCCTATACCAAACATGGCATGTATGGCAAATTTTTTGAAGGCCCCTGCACATTGAATATCAATAATAATTTTATTGTTCTGGAACTGGAAGAACTCAAACAGAAAAAAGATTTACAAAAAATTGTGTTGCTGGTGTTGATGTATCAAATTTCCAAGCGGATGTATTTGGGCAGCCGTTCACAAGTGAAATCCTGTGTGATTGATGAAGCCTGGGATTTATTGGGCGGCGATCAGGAAGGCGCAGCCAAATTTATCGAAACCGGTTATCGCCGCGCCAGACGTTATAACGCCAATTTTGTCACCATCACGCAAGGCATTAATGACTATTTTAAAAATGCCACCTCAATCGCCGCTTTTGAAAATTCCGCTTTCACTTTAATTCTGGCGCAGAATCGTGAATCGATTGTGCAACTGCGTGCTTCTGAAAGACTTCCGATGGACGATTACACTGAAAAATTATTTCAAAGTGTGCGTAGAGGTGAGGATTATTCAGAATGTGTGATTAAAAGTCCGCAGGGATTATCCATACACCGCATTATCTTCGATCCGTATTCGCGAATTTTATATTCGTCGAAAGGGGAGGAATTTGAAGCAGTCAAAAGACTGCAAGCTCAGGGATCTTCGTTGCAAGCGGCCATTGAGAAAGTTGCGCAACGCCAATTTAATTCATCTCAACCCAAGAGGAAATCAGCATGAATCACGACAAAAATTACCGTTATTATCCTTCGCGACCGAATGTCGCTTTAATTGCAGCACTCATGATGTTAAGTGCCTTGATGGGGACGACGATTAGTATCGTGCTGAGTCGAGTCATTCTGCCTAACCCATCCATAGCAACAGTGGATATGACTGGCTTGATGTACCGATTCGTGAAATCTGAAGCGTCAGGATCAGCTTCTTTAGCTGAGAAACGCATTGAAGTGCGTCATTTCAGTCAACAACTGGAAACCACGCTTAAAACCATTGCGCAGGAAAAACACGTGATTTTATTGCCTAAAGAGGCGGTGATGGCCGGCAGCCAGGATTTGACGGCGGAAGTAGCGGCGCAGTTATCGTTGTCACGCGCTCCTTCAGTTTCACTCATGGAGAAATCCGATGAATCTCAATAATCCCCATCATCGAAAAATTTTACTCCTGTTGGTATTGGGAGTTTTTTTAGGACTGTGCTGTTTATCGATATCGATTTTCGCCCAGAATTTAGGGGTTGTGGGTACCACTTATCCTATCGCCGAAACTGATTTTGTCACCATGGCGCAGCAAAAAATTCAGAAAAAATTAGATGATGGTAGCCTTCAGGGTTGGCAGATTCAGCAACAAGAAGCGATCAGGGTTGCTGCGGATCGCCCGGTTCCGGTCGAGGGATTGTGTCCCACAATCCAGGCTCGACAGTGGGTTTGGGATCCGTCCATCGTTATTCCCTATGATGTGCGATCTGCCAACGGCGTCATTGTATTCAAGGCCGGTACCCGATTCAACCCATTGGAAAAGAACAGTTTAAAAAATGCTTTGGTTTTCTTGAATGGCGATGATCCGGAGCAAGTGTCCTGGGCGCAAAAACAAAATCAAGCCTTAAAAGACCGAGTTTTATTGATTTTGGTCAATGGCTCTCTGCATGAAGTTCAATCCCATTTTCCGCAAAAGCACGTGTATTTTGATCAAGGCGGGCGGCTGACTCGAAAATTACAGATCACCCAAATTCCCGCCCTCGTCACTCAGGTGGGAAGTCAATTAGAAATCAGTGAGGTGAAACCATGAAACGGTGGTTAAACATACTTTTACTGCTCACAGGCATCAGCGGGTGTATTTCGGTGGCTTCCGCCGGTATCACGCCTTGTACTGGTCGGCTGATCAATCCGGCCACCGATATCTGCTGGGATTGTTTATTGCCGATCACCATCGGTTCGACCCCCGTCATGACGGGGGTTAACCCGGATACCGTTAACCCACCCGATACGATTTGCATGTGTGGGAGTTTTCCATTTCCGGATATCGGCGTATCACTCGGTTATTGGGAACCAATGGAGCTGATTGATGTCACCCGTTCACCGTATTGTTTGGTCAATTTAGGTGGCATACCACTCATGGAATCGCCGAATGACGGTGCAGTGGCGGTGGATGATCCCAACCAAAATACCGGATTTTTTTATGTCCATGCCTATCATTTTCCGATCATGCAAATGCTCGGTATTCCTGCACCACGCTGCGCGGATTCCGGCACACCTATGCTCACGTATTTGAGTGAATTAGATCCGACTTGGGAAGATGAAAGTCTGGCGTTGATTCTCTTTCCTGAAACGCTGTTATTTAACAATTTGCCGATGCAGGCGGCGTGTACTGTGGATGCCATCTCCGCTTCGACGTGGTTGCCGAATGATGAATTATTTTGGTGCGCCGGTGCGCAAGGCACGATGTACCCACTGACCGGATCTGTCGGCGAATATATTGGGGGCGTACAAGGCACAGTCCTATTGAGTGAGCGGCTGATTTACAAATTGCATCGGCTGGGACTCATGGCGGATAGCAGCATCGGGGATTTATGCAGTGCGCATACAACGGTGACCTTACCTAAATCACGCTATCGTTATCAGATGGTCAATCCGATTCCGACCGTGACGCCGACTGGTTGTCAACCGTTTGGACGTACCACGATGTTATGGGGGTCGATGTTAGAACCCCCCATGAGTACTGAAAATTATGGTTATTTGATCTGGCGTAAGAGAAATTGCTGTTATTTTTGATTCGTGATTATTCAACACCATCAGGAGGTAAAAGAACATGGATATATTAACATTCGCTGCTGCCGTGGCGGTCGTAGGTCTCAGTGTGAACGCAGCGATTCTGGCTGCTGAATTAGACAAACAGGATGCTGCATTAAAATCTACGCGGGAAGTTCATGCCATGTCGGCGCCAGCTACACCGATCATACAAAATCCTGTTTATGTTTTTATTTCATTTTCCATGCCGAAAGAAAGTCTACAGCAATGGGCAGCACAGGCCAAAAAGGTACACGCTCCGCTGGTGATTCAAGGATTAGTAGAGGATTCTTTCACAAAAACCCAACAAGCGGTCGCCGCTTTATCGAGTGAGCATCAAAGTGGCGTGGTGCTGGATCCGCGATTATTCCGTCAATACCACATCCATCAAGTGCCGTCGGTGGTCGTTGTGAATCCGACCGCATTAAAACCCTGTTTGCCGAATCAAAGCTGTTGGCAGTCAGACACCCCTGATGTGGTCAGCGGAGACATCGGTCTGGAAGCGGCTTTACGAATCGTGGCTGATCGAGGCGACAATGCCGTGATTGCTCAACGCCTGTTAACGGAAGAAAAATCATGAGCACTGCTTTTTCGACAGATGAAAAAAATCAAAAAAAACTGCTGTATTATGTGATGATCAGTGTCAGTTGGAAATGTGCGGTGGTATTGATCTGGTTCGTGATATTATGGTGCCTGCCGTCTTCCGCAAAAGCCGATCATTTCTGGGAAGAACAGGCGGTGGGTTGGCATTGGTATCAGGATCCTGAAGAGAATCCACCCAAGACTCCCGATTCGACAGTGACCAGTGGTGACCCCATTGCCACGATGGAAGCGTTACATCATCAAGTTCAGCAAACCTTAGATCAGGCGATTTTAAATCCGACGGAAGACAATATTCGCCGTTATATTGCCATGCAAAATCAGTTAGGCGAACGCGCCCAGCGTTTTGCAGCCGTTTGGAAAAGTGTGTTGCTGAACTATCCTGAGTTGGATTTTTCTCTGCAACATCCGACGAATAATTTGGCTAAACAAATTGACCTGGATCAGGCTCGTCAGCAGGAAAATGCGGCTATTCAACAATTTGCCCAGCATAATGGGCTATTCTTTTTTTATCGCAGCACGTGTCCTTATTGTCAGCGATTTGCACCGATTTTAAAGGATTTTTCATCGCGTTATGGTTTAAGCGTGATTCCCATCACCACGGATGGCATTTCGTTACCGGAGTATCCCCATTCCCATTCCGATCAAGGTCAAGCCGCACGGCTGAAAGTGACTGTAGAGCCTGCACTATTTACCGCGGATCCCAAAACTCATCGGATTATTCCAGTCAGTTATGGATTATTGAGTGAAGATGAATTGCGGGAAAGATTACTGACCATTGCTCAACAAGCCGAATTACCGGAGAAAAACCCATGAAATATAAAATAATTAAAAAATGCCTTATTTTCTCATTATTTTCTTGGATCACCGTCACTGCGTTTGCCAGTGTCAATTCCGATTTAAATAATTTTTTTAATGACCTGGGGTTTTCTGATAACACCACCGCGCCCAATGCCTATTCCGGGCAGGAAGCGGGCTATTACAGTGGCGGTGGTTTATTTGCACGGGACAGTGTGAGAGACGTGCAAATCGCGCAAGTGCAGTTGCCCAGTTTTCGTTCCGGTTGTGGCGGCATTGATTTATTTGCTGGCGGGTTTTCGTTTATCGATTCTCAGCAACTCCTCAATTTGATGAATAACATTATTAATAATTCCATGGGTTATGCCTTTAATTTAGCCTTAGAAAGCGCCACCCCTGAAATCGCCAATGTGATGAAGTACCTCAACACCATAGCGAATACCATTAATAACGCCAATATCAATTCCTGTGAAACGGCTGCTGGATTGGTCGGTACCGTCTGGCCGAAAACCCATGCCGCCCAGCAACAAGTCTGCGAAGATATCGGTAACACCAAAGGAATATTTACCGATTGGGCGGACGCACGTCAGGAATGCAGTAAAGGCGGTGATATGACCCAAATGCTCAATCGAGCGCAAAACGATCCCAATTATCAAAATATGTTGCTGACCAGCGGCAATATTGCCTGGAAGGCGTTACAGAAAAATTCATTTTTGAGCAGTGATCCAGAGTTGGGTGAACTCTTGATGTCTCTATCGGGTACGCTGATTTTACAAGGCGGTTCCAGCGATGATGCCAGCCACCAATTTAAAGTTTTGGCATCTTTGGCTGCCGATAACCAATTACTCAAAGCACTATTACACGGGGGTACCGCTAAAGTCTATGTCTGTGATTCAACCAATCCGGAAGGCTGTTTAAACCCGACGATTAAAACAATAAATATTTCGCCGGATTCCGGATTGCAAACTCAAGTGACTAAGTTACTGCAAGACATGACCAATAAGATTTTAACCGATACGGCGCTCCCTGAATCTGAAATTGGTTTGCTACAGGCCACCCGTTTGCCCATTTATAAAATGCTGAATGTGCAAAGCGCCTTTGTTGGCGATAAAAAAGTGCTGGATATTGTCAGCTTTGCCGATGTCATTGCGACCGATATTTTATTTCAATATCTCGATGAAAATTTATCCGTGGTGCATACCAGTGTCAATAGTTTGCAATACCCTGAATCCCTCATGGAACCCTTTGAACAAGGAATCAATCAAGCCCGCACTGCTGTCCGTTCGGCACAAAACAACGCGACTTCTCAAATCAGTATGGCGGCGCAGTTGATCAATGAAACCCAAACCGTCGAACAGATGTTGGCAGGTGAATTGTCGTCACAAATGTCGAACACCCTACAATGGGCAGATCGATTAAAACATTAATTAAAAACAGGTGTTTTAGGAGAATTTAAAATGGCACAGGAAATTGCAGTCATCACTTACGGCAACGGCGATATTTTGCGGGAAATTTTTAATGCCATCGCGGCTTCGATGGGTGATTCTACGTTTAAAACGCTGATTCATCTGAGCATCTTACTAGCCGGTACGTGGGCGATAGGCAAGCTCATTTTTAAACGAGATTTAATGGTGGGTGTCGGTTGGATTGGGCTTTATTTTATGGCGTTCTACGTACTGTTTTTACCGAAGGCGACAGTCAATATCATTGATCGCGTGCAACATAATGAGGTCGCAGTAGATAATGTGCCTTTAGGCTTGGCCTGGTTGGCGAACGTCACCACCGCCATCGGCGACGGACTCACTCAACTGATGGAGCAGAATTTTTCCCTGCCGGATGATTTGCGTTATGGGCAGACCGGTATGGTCATGGCATCCAATTTGGTGACGGCAGCGAGTACTTTTCAGGTCACAGATCCTGATTTTGAAAAGAATTTACAGGGCTTTATCCATCAATGCGTATTCTATGACCTGCTATTACATAAATATTCCTCACAAGAATTGTTTACTGCGCCGAACATCTGGCAATTTGTGACGGAAAAGGCTTCTCCCGCGCGGGCGTTTTTATACAACCAAACCGTGGTCACTTGCCGGGATGGGGTGGCTTCTTTAAATCAGGATTGGCAAACAGCGATCACTCAAGCCGAAGACCGCTATGCTGCCCGGTTATTCCCCGAAGAGACGAACGCTAAAACTCAGTTACTCAAATACCTGCCGCTCAGTTACAGCTTTCTAACGGATTTATCGGAAAGCGCCTCTGATTTGATGCAGCAAAATATGATGTCGAATGCCGTTCAAAGCGGTTTACTGAATTGGAGTGCGCAAACCAACGCGCCGGCAGCGTTAGAAGGTTACGCATTTAACAAAGCTCAGCAACAAAATCGAATATCCAATCGCACTATTGGCGATATGGCGGCATACTGGCTGCCGTTATTAAAAAATATTTTTGAAGGGATTTTATACGGGTCTTTTGTCTTTATTTTTCTGTTAATTTTGTTTCCGTTTGGTTTGGCAGTGCTGCGGCAGTATGCTTATTCATTGCTGTGGTTGCAACTGTGGGCCCCCTTGTATGCCATTATCAATTTGTATGTGAATTTTTATGCCCAGCATCGCAGTTTAGGGGCTATTACCTTCAGCGACGGCATGCACGGATTAGTATTAGCGACGCAATCCGGCTTAGCGCAAGTCAATTCGGATATGGCCGGTTTAGCGGGTTATATTTCGCTGAGCGTGCCGTTAATTGCCACGAGTTTGGTCACGGGACTGCATCATGCCTTGTCGCATTTAGGTCAATATGTCGGTGGTGCGGTGCAATCCAGCGCCACGGCAAGCGCCGGAGAAGCTGCCGCCGGCAGCTTTAGTTTAGGCAATACCAGTTTTAGCACGCACAATGCTTATAACACGTCGGCCAATCATTTTGATGATACAGCGCGTACGGCTTCTGGCACGGTCACGGATCAAATGCCAGGAGGTTCCACGATTACTATGACCGCCGATGGTTCCGTGGTCATGAATAATCAGCCGGCGATTTCTAGTTTGGGTGCACAAATTCATCTGGGTGAAGCCATTCGCAGCAGTGCTACTGAGCAAGCCGATAAAGCCTATTCCGCAGCACTGAGCCATCAACGAGCCTCTAGCGAAGCCATGTCAGTGGCGGAACGGGGTGTCTATGAACTCAGCCACCACCAAGCATTGTCAGAAGCCAGTGGATCTTCTTTTGTGACCAGTCATAGTGTTAGTGATTTACACGCATTAAATGATCTCCAGCAACAGGTTGTGCAAGCCGGTGAAGGACGCAACGAATCTGAGTCTGCTTCTAAAAATCGAACGATGAGTGCGGGTTTAAAAGGGCAATTAGGGTTAGGTGTAAAAGGAACGCTGGGTGTAGTGGAAGGATCAGGATCAATCGGTGGCGATGCTGGGGTTCAATGGTCATGGGATCACCGAAAATCCGATCAGGAATCGTTTTCCCATTCGGAAAGTGCTGCACATAACACGGGTTACGCAGAAAATATGGATACGGCATTAAGGGCAGTGTCCGAAGGCCATTATCGTGCCAACACAGAAGAAGGAAAGCGGATTTTAGATAGCATTTCGACATCACTGGATCGTGCTCATCAAGAGCAACAACAAGCTTCTGCGCAATTTCAACAAGCCGAAACTTATCGGAAAATTGCTAGCATTTCTGAAGAGCAATCAGCCACTATTAATGCTAATGCAACACAAGAATTTATGAATGAAATGCAAAAAAATGGTCAAGACCTGCGCTCCATCGAAAAAATGATGGTCGATCACCCTGAGCAGGGTAAGGCGCAGGCAGAACAGTTTATGCATAAAAAGGTAGAAGAATATTTTCATCAATTCCATGAGCAGGAAAATTCATCTCCTGAAAAAGTAAATGAAATCTCTCGTGAAAATACGCAGATTCTCGAAAAAGAATCGTTTAAAAACCCAACTCAATTGGACAATACTCAAAAATTGGAAATCAAAGCACAGGCTGATCAAGAAGGGCTTGGTCGGGAGCACACGGTGGATAATCAGTTTGCACTGGATGTACAGAAAATAATTGCTGAAAAAACGGCAGAGGTCGAGGATGGTCAAAAGCAGTTGGAATCAAAACAAAATGAAACTATCCGGGAAGTGAGTGTCAATCAAGAAAGACTTCAACGGCTGGATTCAAAAAAGGCTAATCATCATGATTCCAATGCCGATAAGTAGATTGATACTCTGGGCTGCCGGGATTCATGGGATCATGATTCCAGTTTTCTCGAAGTTGAGCAGCCAGATCATATTCCTCTTCTTCAAAAATTTTGTGGTGAATCGATGAATGATTATCCCCTAAAAAATAAGATGAATTTGATGAATATTTTTGAGGACGTTTTGGGAAAAGAATAATGCCTAAAACGAATCCCACAAAAGCGGTGACCAGAAGAAAAAAAGCGAATGCTAAAAAAAAGCTAAACATCAGACATAAAAAAAAGTCACCGAAGTCGGTAATAGGTAGTGTACCGTCTTCATAACGATGTTGTGCCAATAAAACGAAAAAACTGAATGGGAGCAAAATAGTAGAGAGAGATAATTTGATTAATCCTCTCCGTGTTTTTTTCAAGGCGATGATCACGAGATGAGCGTGGGTATGGATGAAGGGTTTCATTTTCTTGCAGCGGTATACAAATGTCAGCCATAAGAAAAATTGGCTTAAGAGGAGTATCCAGTTTCCTGCTGCGAGGCTGGATAAGGCGTAAACGAATGTGTCGATAGGAGTTAATTCATGAGCAGTATAAGCCAACAAAGCAAAAATTACCAGATCGGTAGCCAGGGCAATCAGCCAGTATTTTTTGTTTCGTGGAGAAAAAATAGAATCAGCATCTATCAGTTTGATGTACTTCGTTTCCAACGAATGGGTACTGGTGTTTTTTTGAGTCATTTCGTTCTCCTTGATATCCAAGTTGTTATCCATCACGGCTGCTTCAGGCATTTTTTTTATTATTTTATTTTGGTTATACCGTCCTATCAATCATTGAATCTCCATTTAGCTCAATTTATCCAGCATATTTTTATGAGTGCGCAGCATTTTTTTCATCGAGCGTTTGACAGTAGCCTCTTTAGCGACCGACACCGGTTGCAAAGTTTGCGGCTCGCTGATAAAGCGCCGGAGTGCCAGATTCACCAATCGGGACAGGTGAATCCCCGGATTTTTTGCCAACCACTGAGTCACATTGGGTTCGAGGTCAGTATCCAGTCGCACGGAAATAGCGCGGGGAGATGGATGCACAGCGGTTCTTGGCTTGGCCATTGGGTATGCCTTTTCATCATGAATTATTTGTATTTAATTGTATCACAAAGAATGACAATGTCAATTGTTTTCAATAGCTTGTTGGAGGTTTGAATATGATTAAAAAAGAACGCATTAAGCAAATAACTCGTGGCGGTCAGGTGATTTTGCATAACCTGCGCATGATAGGGCAAGTGTTACAAAAAGTCGCTTTCTGGCTGTTACCGATAGTGCCTTTAGTGGCAGTCAACTGGTTTTTTTTAACTACCAGCCGGGAGGATCGCAGGATCGGTTGGCAATGGCTGTTAGCTGAATTCCATTTGTTCCTTTTTAGTAGCCACTTCAAACAAAAGTTTGTTTTTTCCAGCCAGGAAACCATGACCGTGACGGTCGGACAAATTTTATCAGCGCCATTTATTCAAAAGAGTGTCGCGCTATTGCAGGTCGCTGCTCGCCATAGCTTATGGGTGGGGTTGATCGTTTGGATATTCTCAGTAATGGGTGTGTTAATTTGGCTGAAAAGACGGGGTAAAGCCTATACGGCTAACAAACCCCTTAAAGGAGATCGCTTGTGTGATGCTGCGGTGGTCACCCAAAAAATTGCTGCCGGAAAGAATGGGGCTTCTCGTCTTGTCTTTGGCCGGGAACGTTTGCCACTGCCTAAAGATGCCGAATTGCAGCATATTCTGATACATGGCACCACCGGCACTGGAAAATCCACGGTGATTAAAGAATTACTGGATCATATTCGGAGCCGAGGTGATCGCGCCATCGTCTATGATAAAAGTTGCAGCCTGGTCAGTCAGTTTTATCAGCCAGATCAGGACAGGTTACTCAATCCCCTGGATCAACGGGGTGCAGACTGGAGCATCTGGGGAGAATGCCGGGATAAAACCGATTATGAGAATCTGGCAGCCGCCTTAATTCCGATGGCGGCCACGGCGCAAGACCCTTTCTGGGTCAATGCCGCCCGCACCATCTTTGCTGCCGCCACCTCTCGCCTGCACCAGGATCCCCATGCCAAAATTTTGCCATTGTTGAAAACGTTATTGACCTCTAATGTTGGACAGCTACAGGAATTATTAAAAGGGACGGAAGCGGAAAGCCTGATGTCTGAAAAGACTGAAAAAACTGCGATTTCTATTAAATCCGTGTTGGCGACGTATTTAAAATCATTATGTTATATCCGCGATGAAACCGATCCCTTTTCCATTCGGCAATGGATCCATCATGATGGCGGTGCGGAATGGCTGTTTATCAGTTCCACGGGTGATCGTCACGAGTCTCTTAAGCCGCTGATCTCAGCGTGGCTGGATATTGCGGTGAATGCACTGCTAAGTTTGCCGGAAAATCCCGCCCGGCGGATTTGGGTGATCCTGGATGAACTGGGGAGTCTGCAACAGTTGCCCTATTTAACCAGTGGACTGGCTGAAGCCCGTAAATTTGGCGGTTGTTTTGTGATTGGGGTGCAAAGTGCGGCGCAATTGGCAAAAACCTACGGTTTTGAAGGGGGACGGGAAATTTCATCCTCGTTAAACACGCGATTTATGTTTCGTGCACCGGATCCCGAGATTGCCCTGTGGTCATCGAAAAACCTGGGCGAAACGGTCATTGAGGAAGTGCGTGAAGGCATCTCTTACGGAGCCAATACTATTCGGGATGGGGTTTCCATTCAGAAAATAGAAGTTCAAAAACCGGTGGTGTCGCCCTCTGAAATTTTGCAACTCAATAACCTGATGTGTTATGTGCGCTTACCGGGAGACTATCCCATTACCCAATTACACCTGCAGCCTTTTAACCGCAAGCCCTCACAAATGGGATTTCTATTACGTGCGTTTGAACCCGATCTGTTATTGCGGGAGATGGAAAAACTGTCGTCGGCGTCGGAGAGTGCCTCCGATTCGGCTCACCTCTCATCAGATAGAAAAAATAAAGAAACTAAAAAAAATAAAACAGATAAAGCAGATAAAAAAGACAAAAAAATGAAGCAGGTTAAAAAAAATGAAAAAACTAAAAAAACGGGTAAAAAAAGTAAAAGGATCCTTAAAAATTCTCCGACAAATCCGAGTATTCCTTTAGCAGAAACACAGCCACCTCTCCAGGGACAATCCTCTGCGCCGGAGACTTCAGAAAAGAATCAGCGGGAAGACAATAGAAAAAATAAAGAAACCATTTTTCCACCCACAGGATCACCCCGAATAAATTCAGATGAAAAATTGGGAAACATCCGCCGAAGAGAATAAACCATGTTATCGACTAAAGTCATCAAAAATGTAGAACAAGCCGCACATTATTTTTTAGGTCAAGAGAATTATTACACCGAAGGCAATGCTTTAACACAGGAACACAGTCAGTGGTGGGGAAAAGGAGCCGCGGCGTTAGGACTTTCCGGTGCTGTGGATTCTAAACCATTTACCGCTTTGTTGCAGGGTTATTTGCCCAGCGGCCAGCAGTTGGGTAAAAAGGTCGATGGTGAAATCATTCATCGCCCTGGTTTTGATTTAACTTTCAGCATTCCCAAGTCTGTGTCAATTTTAGCGTTATTGGGTGAAGATGAGCGGATTTTTAAAGCCATCGAAACGGCAACGGATCGTGTATTGGAAGGGATTGAACGGGAGCAGGCCAAAACCCGGGTGAGAAAAGACGGTGTTTTAAAGGTCGAGCGCACCGGTAATTTGGTAGTTGCCCGGTTTTTGCATGACATTTCACGGGAGGGTGACCCACAACTTCATACGCATTGTGTGGTAATGAACGCCACCTTACGCAAAGACGGCCAATGGCGATCTTTGGCTTCCAAACTCGGTCATTATGCACAAGACACCCCTACTGCTCCGGGTGGTTTTTTAGAGGATGTCCGTCACCATCAAAAATATTATGGCGCATTATTTCGCGCCGAACTCGCGTATGAATTGCAGCAACTCGGCTATACCGTCGAAAAAACCGGTGCACACGGATTTTATGAAATTGCCGGGATTTCGCGGGAAAGTCTGGAGACGTTCTCTCAACGCCGTCGGGACATTGAAGCCTATTTAAAATCCCACGGCTTGTCGGGTGCCAAAGCGGCAGAATTGGCTACACTCAAAACCCGTCGCGCTAAACAAGCCATTGACCATAGCACATTAAAAAATTTATGGGAAACAAGAGCCGCGCTCTGTGGTGTACTGGCCTTTGAAGAAGCGCGAGAGGTGGTTGCGCAATCCCGGCAGCAGGCCGCGGGGACCCTCGCCACTCCGGAGCAAACTCAACCGATATCGGTTGATACCTTGGCAAAAGCGCAATTCGCAATTAAAGAAGCGATTGCTCATCTGTCTGAAACTCAGGTCGCGTTAAAAGAAACTGAATTGCTCACCCGCGCCGTTTATTACGGGTTGGGCAATGTGCTGGTATCTGCGCTGATTCCTGCCTTGCAGGTTGTAGAACGCTCCGGGGAACTCATTCCGATCACGGGTGATGACAAAGGTGAACGACAGTTTACTACGCCGACTTTGTTGGGTTATGAAAAAGCGTTATTGCAGACGATTAATCAACCCCATCCCAGCGGCCAGCCCCTCGTTGAAGCCTCTTTATTGAAAGCTTTTTTGCAACAACATCCGGATTTAACCCATGAGCAGCAGCAGGCCATTCGTACCTTATTTTCCAGTGATCGACCACTCATGGCGTTAACGGGCCCCACGGGTTCTGGTAAGACCCACCTGATCGAGCCCATGATGACGTTAGCCAGGCTCGGCGGCTATCAACCGATTTTGTTGACCTCTAAACAGGCGGAAACGATTCAACTTCAAAAACAGATTCAAAAAGCGCCCACGAATTTGCGCGAATGGTTACAACGACTCTTTGACCGTCAGCAATTTGACACGGTTTTTAGCTATTTGAGAAAAAGTCAGGAAACCCCCTCACGTTTGGAATCCTGGGTGCAACACCATCTCCATGCGCCTAAAAAACCCGTGATTTTTGTGGATAACGCCACGCAATTATCGTCCCGGCAAGTTTGTGAACTCAGATCTGAAGTGCAACGCCGTGACGGATATCTCGTGTTAATCGGTGATCGGCAATCCACTTTAACCTGGCGTGCCGGCACACCGTTAACCCAATTATTAGCACATGGCTTATTGGCGGCTGAACTCAGCAGCCAACCGCCTCAACCATCCAACCCTTTAAAAACAGCGATCAGCCATTCCTTACAAAAAAACATTGTTGCCGCGTTCCAGCAAATCGGTCAACGCCTGATTTCCGTTGAAGACCGGGAACAACGCCAGTCGGTGATGGCGGCTCAGGTGGCGGGATTATCGGCTGAAGAACGAGCACGCACGGTGGTCTTAGCCACTACACCAGCGGTTACCCATGAACTCAATGTCGCCATCCGTGAAGCAATGAAAACTCGCGGAGAAATCGACAACAATCCAAAAAATGAAGTTTCCCTGACGATGTTGTTGCCCCGTTATTTCCGATTAGCAGAACAACACACGGCGCGTCATTATACCACCGGCCAATGGATCCGCTTCCACCAGGATGATCGCGTTTTGCGGGTGCATCGAGGCGATTACTGCCGGATTGAACAAATCGATCAAAAAACGAATGAATTGCTGTTGAAAAACAGCCGGGATAAAAAAGGCAGGATTTATCGCTGGAACCCCGACAAATCCCCCGAAGGTGCCATCGAAGTGTTTGATGAAAAAACCCGAGCCTTTGCCGCCGGTGATACTTTACTCTGCCATCGTTCCAATAAAGCGCATGGGTTGGTTAAAGGAGATCGGGTCATGGTGACGGCTGTGACTGAGCATCATTTGACGGTGCGCCATGAATCCGGCAAGCCATTGCCGTCCTGGAAATTATCGGAGATGTCCTCCAGGCATTGGGATTACGGTGTTGCCTTAACGCCATGGCAGGCTTCGCATCGGCATCCTGATATCGTTATTGCCTACCAAAACAGCCAATCTCGCCAGAGTCATCAGCGCGCTTTTTATCAACTGTTAGCGCAGGCAGGTCAACAGGCATGGATTTATACGGAAAACAGCACTCAATTGCTCAAAACACTGGAAAAACACACCGGCGATAAATTGACGGCAACCGAGGCTCTGTTACAAAATCCCGCCTCGGATTCTAAGGCGGTATCCTCTTCCACAGCAGATTATTTGCGGCTGTTAGAAACCGCCGTCCAAAATGCCTTACAGCGATTTTCTGACGCTTTGCCGCTCTCCCAGCCTGATGCCACAGCGCTTGCCGCTCAAGAAGCGGTACGGTATGCCCTGGCGTATCTCAGTGAAAAAGAAGCCGCTTTTGAGCACAAAGAAGTCATGACGGTGGCTTTATCCCATGTGTTGGGTCAGGTGAATCAAAAAGCGTTACAACAGGCCATTCTTCAAGCGGAAAAACAGGGCGAATTAATCCGGGGTGTCTATTCCGAGAATGGCACACGCTGGACAACCCGTGAGGCGCTGACGCTGGAAAAAGAGATGGTCAGGCTGGCCCAGCAAGACCGCGGTGCATTACCACCCCGGCTGTCAGTCGAAGTGGTCAATCGTTACTTGGACAAAGCCTCCGCCAGTGAAGAACACGCCAGGGTGTTGCGGGAACTGGCGGGGAAAACCGACCGCATTGTGCTCTTACAAGGTTTTGCCGGTACAGGTAAAACCACCTTACTTCAACATATCGAACAGTTGCAGCACATTCATGGCGCTTTGCAGGAAGGCCAGCAAGCTTTGTTATGTTTAGCGCCAACCCATGCTGCCGTTAAGGAAATCCGGGGCCGTGGTTTGGCGGGTTACACACTCGACCGATTTTTATTGAATGTCGCCGCCGGCAAGCTCACGCCGGAAGCCTATCGAGGGCGCTGCATTGTGGTGGATGAATCGTCAATGGTATCCAATCAGCGCCTGCACGATTTTTTAAGGGCGGTGATTCATTTAGAAGCCTGGGGGATGTTGATCGGCGATATCCGCCAATATACCGCAGTCGATTCCGGTAAACCGTTTGAAATGCTGCAGCAGATCGGGTTATCCGTGGTGTACCTGACTCAGATTACCCGGCAAAAAGAGGAAACCCTGCAAGCCGCTGTAAAGGCTGTCTATCAAAAAGATTTTGCGGGCGTGTTTAAGATTTTAGAAAATCGCATCATTGAGGTCGGCGGTTTTATCGATGATGAAAACAAGCGCCAGGATAATCGTGCTGAGCGCATGGCTTTGATTGCTGAAGATTACGTCAGCCGGGATGCCGCAAGACGGGCGCAAACCCAGATCATTACCTTCGGTAACGAGGATCGGGTGTTACAAAACGCACTGGTTCGGGAAGGGTTAATCCTGAAGGGTGAACTCTCCGGGCCTCGTCTCACCACCAATATTTTAGTGTCCCGGCGCTTAAGTGAAATTGAGCGCAGCCAGGTGGGATTTTATCATGTCGGAGATGTGCTCCGTTTTAATGTCAGCCAGTCCGGCGGCATTCATAAGGGGGACTACTGGACAGTGGCGGGTATCACTCCTCAAGGGCAACGCCTGCAACTGGAGCGCCCCGGCTCCGATCCGGTGCTGTGGAAACCTCAACCCTATCAAAGCGGTAAGCGGGCTGGGGTCGAAGTCTATGAGGTCGAGCGCCGGGAGTTGATGGTCGGTGATTTAATCCGCTGGACGCGGACGGATGAAGCCTTGGGGTTGCTCAGCCCGGAGATGGCGCGGGTGGAGGCGGTGATTTTGCCGTCAAAAACTCCAGAACACTCTGTCCCTGTGGTCACAGCGAGTGGTGAAATCGGGAAGCCTTCGCCGCTCAAGCCGCCCACGGATCCGGCTAAAATGATTGTCCGTTCACTGCAATTGACCGATCAGGGGCTAACGCCGACAGGTCATCCGATTGAACTCATCAGTACTCACCTCCGGCTGCAGCATTGGGATCATGCCTATACCATCACCGGCTATGGTGCGCAGGGCAAAACTATTCGTGAGGTGCTGATCAATGCCGAAAGTTACCGCCCGCAACTCACCAGTCAGCGGTCGTTATTAGTAGTGTTGACGAGAGCTACCCATCAAGTGACTTTGTATACCGATGATAAAGAACGGTTACTGCGAGCCATTCAAAGCAATCCCGGTCATAAATCCAGTGCGCTGGAGGCCGTTGGGGAAATTTCATCCCTGTCTACCCCACAGTCGGCATTTTCCGGGCGGAATCCTGAAATTTCTCAAGACCGTCAGGGCTATGACCCGATCGTGTCGAAGGCCTTTTATCCAGATGAATTAGCGGCTCTTGGGATGGGAGCATCAGAAAGTCCCGACGCCTGGCGTTTAACGATTGCCTCGCCTGAAGGCCGTCTGGGAAATGAAAACTATTCTGACAATAAACAAACTGTCAAATTCGAACCCATCCCCACAAAACCCACGCCACTCCCTCGGCTGGATGCTCAACGAATCAGTCAGTTATTAACGGATCAGGCGGAGTCCGTGGTAGAGCAATTATTGGGTGAACCTAAAACCAGGATGGGCGGCCAGTACCGGTATGGGAGTAAACAGGGCAGCCTGGTGATCACCCTGAACGGCGACAAACGAGGGTTATGGCATGACTTTCAAACCGGTGAAGGGGGCCATTTATTAGATTTAATCGCTTTCAAAAAAGACCTGGATAAGCGGCGGGATTTTCGGGTGGTGTTACAGGAAGCTTTAAAGATTTTAGGCACTTCCCAGGCCGATATGAGCGTCCAGGACAGTGCCTCGGTTTCTCCACCCAAACCCACAAAATCGGCGCCGGCAGTATCCCATACCCTCACTCCTGAACAGCAACGCAGCTTACGTTATGCGCAGCAGTTGGCGAAAGAAAGCCGACCGATTGCGGGTACTTTAGCAGAACGCTATTTAAGGGAACATCGCGGCATTGTGCTGGATAAATTCCCTGAGAGCGTCCGTTTCCATCCGGGCATTTATTCACGCCGGAATGAAAGCGTCAATCCAGCGCTGCTGGTGGTGGCTAAAGACAGTGCCAATCAGGTTCAAGCGGTGCAGGCGATTTTTCTGGATAAAGAGTCCGCCCAAAAGGCCGATGTCGAAGTGAAAAAACAAACCTGGGGTCGTCCTTCCCAGGGTTCGGTGGCGCTACAATCATTGGGTAAAACGCCGGTCAGCCAGGGGGTCACCTATCTGGCCGAAGGCCTCGAAACCGCCCTCAGTGTTTATCAAGCCTTGAATGGTGCGGATGTGCGCATCACCCTGGGCAAAGCCAATTTTAAAGCCATCGATCCGGCCAAAACCCATCACCATATTGTCCTGTGTTTGGATAATGACGGTCAGAGTCCGCAAAGTGATCGGTTGATTCGCTTTGCTGCCGAACAGTTACAACAGCAAGGCAAAACCGTCTGGATGGCGCAACCCAAAATTGAAGGTCAGGATTATAATGACGTTCTCAAACAACAAGGCCAACAAGCCGTTAAAACTGAATTAAACCAGGCTATCCCGTATGATGATTATCGGGATCAAAAGACAGGACGTACTTTACAGAAAACGCTTCAGCAGCACGGTGAGGTCACTCGTCAGGAAAATTCCTTAGAAAAATTACTCCGGGAAAGTGATGTTTTATCGAAAATTTATCCCGAAATGGACTCCAAGCTGCATCAGCAGGATATCGTTACGATTCGCGAAAAAAATACGGTACCCCAAAAAACGCCAACCCAGCAGCAAAAACCTTCCCCCAGGCTCGAAAAAGAACTGGATTTAGAACTTTAAAACCGCTCAGTTTGTTACAACCTATTTCCATTAATCTGTAGCTAACGAGTAGGACTCTCAAAGGGTTGGATGGATTTTAGCAGAGTTTGCACAACAGAGCTGGCTTTTTGTTGAGCGTCTTCTATCAAAGCGTCACGATCTTTTAAAGGAGCTTGAGTAAGAGTATCGACTAGATGTCTGACCAAAAGGCAGATTTCTTGTTGCCAACCGAGCTGTGTTTGCCACAGCAGGCGTTGTTCTTCGACACTTAAGTAGAGTGGACGTTCACCTGGATTTTTTTCTACGGCGGCTTCTTCAACGGTAAAGCCGGTGCGGATCAACATGCGTAAACATTCAGAGAGGATCAATCCTTTTTGTTGAGCCAGCCGTTCGATTTTTTCTAAATCTTCCGGGGGAATGCTGATAGTGATGCGTTTCATTTTAACTTCCATTGTTGAATAATTTTGTTTTTTCTACTGATATTCGCCATGTCTTAAAAGGGACAAAGTGATGCGAACATCATCACTATACCATAAAAAACTGGCAAAAAAAGCTTATTTTTTAAAAAAATGAGTGATAATCCGAGAAAAATTGCCAAATCTTCATCACTTCATCATCACTTTGGTAAAAATGGCTGTTTTTTCTGCATGCCCGTACTGCAGTGTAAGGGTTTGAATGATTGAACTATTCCGCACAAGCACTCATAGTGCGACGGGTGTGGATCCTCACTCAAAAGAAAAGACGCGATCTGACTACGCTCTGATGTCGTTCTGTATTCCATAGTTTTAACCAACGGATTTTTTTTCATGCATTTAATTTAACGAATTTTAACGGGTTTTACAAACGATTTTTAAATGATTGTCGGATGATTGATTTAATTTTTAAGTTGAGATTCTATTTGCAGTGAATTTTATTTTTTAAATAGCAGATCAGATTCAGTTTCAATGATTTTTATCCGTATGGATTCATTTCATAGCTATTTTACAGTCATTTTCAAAGTGATGTAAAAATTTTTTCACTCTTTAAATAGTACCTAAATTTTGCTTGCAGTTCTATTTTGAATGAGTTAGGGTCACAAATGGATAGCGGAGTTATTTTTATGAAATGATGACGCTGAAACTTAATTTATCAATAAGAGGTATTTTTATGGCGCTATTAGCCCCACAACAAAAATCTAAAAAAATCCCTATTTCATTGCGATTTGATGAATTATTATTAACACAAATTAAATCTTATAATGAATGGGCTGGTATTGAACGTATTGATCATTTTATTGAGCAAGCTGCTAGATTTGTGTTAGAAAAGGATAAAGATTGGCAAAAAAAATCCGAAAAATTTTCATCAGGAGAAACTCAAAATCAGTCATAAATGGGGATGATAAAAAGCAGTAAACTATCTTGTCATCTAGGCAGAAATTCAATCAATTAGAATAGTATATAAGAACTTTTATAGAGTCTATATATTATCTAACTATTGAATATTTTAAATGAATAAATGCTATTATTAAAATTTGTTTTAGTAAGGTAGTTATTGGAAAAATTTTGAGAAGATATTTTGAAGTATATAAGCAATTCAAAGCAAAATAATCTACTTCCCTAAAATTAATATCTTTGTTGAATGCTACATTTTATTTACAGCAATTTATTTCAATTTATAACTAATGCTACTATTTACTAGATTGTCTTTCTCGCTGTCTTGTAAAGATTCTTTTATTTTCTGATATATATCATTTGCTTCTTTTTCTAATGGCTTTAACTCAAGTTGTAGGCTTACATTAGACGATGATCGTTGTTTTAGGCGAGCAATCCTTTCTTCAATTTCAATTTGTCTTTGAGTAGTAGACAATAGGTTTGCATTAAACTTAATTTCGGTTTTAGAATACTTATAATGTACCGGCCAAAAATTATGTATGCTTTTGCTGGCCTTAAGCATTCTTTGATTAGAATGTTTAAAATCCGTTAAGAAAATAGTTGGCATTCCGGTAAATGCTAGTCCATCTAAAGCACCAGACATCATACCAATTAAAAATTTAACTCCGCATTGCTCTCGAAGAATAGAATATAACTTTATTTGCTTAGCAATTGAATTTTCTTTAAAAGGATCTTTTTTGGGAAGCTCAGTTAAATCATCGTTAAAAATTATCTCTTTCTGTTCAAAATCATTTCCAATATCTTTACTTTCTTTTTCCTGCAGTTTGTCACCAACAAATATAAACTCCAGTTTCTGAAACTCAGTTTTTGTTAATTGATCGATATTGTGGCAAGTCGCTAAAATCGTATCTATAATAGTTTTTAATATAAAATAATTTATATCCTTGCTAACTTCTTTCTTTTTTCTTATAAAAACCAAATATTTCCTATTCTCATTTTGAAATCTCTTTACTGTCTCATTGCAAAAAAGACTAAATGCGTCAGAACTGGGAAGGCTGCGTAAAGGTTTTGTAAACTCTGTAAGTAACACCTTGCTTACTTCTTTATGATCTTTTTGTTCAAAATGAGAACTTACAATTTCTGTTGCGGCAGGCATATCATAAATTTTATTTTCATCTCTGAATTTGTCATAGGGTTTTTCTTGTGGTTTTCCATTGTTTTTACGCGGCAATTGTTCAAAAATAGATGCTAGATTGTCGTCATCGAGGATTTGTTTTTGGTCTAATATTTCACTCAAAAATTGTTGATGGTTTTTGCTAGCAAGAGTTAAATTTACTATTTGTAAATCTTCTGAAAGTAGCAATGCGGCTCCTACATGGTAGATTTCACCGAAAGCATAATGCTTATGAAGAAAAAACTTTTTCATATATAATATCTTCCTTGTTTATTTAAACATAAAATTGATCAATGTATAGAATACGAATACAACAGCGGCTTCTACTAGATCATCTATACTTTGAACAGTAATTGCTTTGCTGCTCATAAAAAATTATGCTTGTCGACCCCGACCCCTTCCGCAATACGTTTCTCCATGAAAGATGGCATTATTCAGTCTTTCCTGCTTTCATCATGGCGGCTAATGGACCGTTTTGGAGAGGGACTGGTAACGTTTCGTAAATATGGGCGATCACGCTCATGACGGCAGCATGGTGTTCCGGCTTCACTTCAAAAAGCCGAATAAATGCCACCGGTGCCTCCAGTACCGAATAACGAGAGACATTCAGCCGGATCCAAAAATCGGCGACCCGCGTCGGTGACATAAACTGGGTGGCGTTAATACCCTGCTCATGAAGTACGTCAATCGCGATAGCATAGCACCATTTTTTAATTTTTTTGTGGGGATTTTTGTATTTTAAGTTGCCTGCCCATTCGTGGAGCTGTGGGGGTGCTATTTTTTTGATCTTGCCATAGCGCGCCGCCGTCGCTTCTAAGGCCGTACAGGTTCTGCCGACCGGCTGTTTTAAATCCAGCAAAGTTTGAAATAAGGTATGACTTTCCGGATCGGAAGCACAGTTGGTTTCTTCCAGCGTATCCGGTAGCACAGGCACGCCAGCGCTGGCTAAGATGCCACTCTTAAATCCATTTTTGAGGTCAATGTGTTCCTCAATCCGGCGTGCTTGTTCAAGCAAAGTATTAAGGATAATTTGATGGGGGATAAAATCCAATCCAGCCCGTCCAGCTTCCAAAGATAAGCGGGTCAATGCTGTCAGTAAGGGGATCGGCATTCGAACCGATACTTTTTTCAGTTGGTCGGCGGCAATCTGAAAGGATTCACCGAATCGAGTTTCAGCCAGCCAATTGTGCAGTTGCATGATTTCGTCGGGTTCCAGTTGTCCCCATAATTCTGGAAAATCGTCATGATCAATAGGCAGTGAACCTAGGGATCCTAGTTGTTTGAAATGGAATTTAGATTTCTGAGTGGCCGGATCGATGGATTTATAGCGACGGAACACATCCACCCGAATTTTCTTCTGGGTTTTTATCAATCGCATTTCGAGCATTGGGGCAAGCCTCCCTGATTCCAGGGAGGTATTCCTCCCCAACTGTTAGCGGTAACTCAGGACGTCGATCATTTGTCCGGGGCCGCGTGTATCCAGATTGTACCAAAAGACTGTGCTGTTGTGACCCTCTGCGGGATGATTGTCTTGAATGCAGAGTGCGATCAGCGGACTGCCGGGGATCGCATCTTCAATTCGAATTTGTTTTTGACGATCAATGGAAAATAAGTCATGCAAATCCAGATATCTTGCCCACTGTCCGGCCTGTTCCGGATTGGAAGCAAAATCCCACCGCTTATTCCGAGCACGGAATAAACGGTGTTATCCCGATTCCCGTATTATACCGATCTATTTTTCGCTATTTAAGTAACTTATTGTAACTTAAACAGAATATTTGTAATTCTTTTTTATACACTCGGCATAAGTATTTATCTTATTCTATACTTATTAAAGTAATCCACCTTATTTTGTGGAGAACTCGTATGCCAGTGCTAGAGAAAATTTATCACGATAAACTTGTTATTCAAGAGTTACGTCAAAGTGTACTTGGTAAATATATTGATGATTTTGCATTATACTTGCAGGAGTTAGGATATTCCAAAAAAAAATTTCGATCTCGTTTAACTGTTATTAGAAAACTGAGTACATGGTTAACGAAAAATAGCATTGGCCTTTATGATTTAAATCAAGAGAAAATCAATCAGTTTATTAAACTCAGGGCACGTCAATCAACAGCATACTTGAAACGCGGTGATAGAAAGACTCTAAGCTACTTTATTGATTATCTTCGTCGAAAAAAAATTATACCACAATTAATTCCAGCGACACCAGAAAATGAAGCTATCGAAAATATAATACAATCTTATATAAAATATCTGGATGAAGATAAGGGACTCAGTGCTTTAACAATAACAAGAAATAAACGATTTATTTATGATTTTCTTTATAAAAACTTTGGAAAAAATAAATTTACTCCGAAAAAAATTACACAAAGTTTAATATTACTTTACATCATAAAATTCAAAGAGCGGCACGCGGTGAGAAATCTCCAAGTAATGGTTAGTATACTCCGATCATTTCTTCGATATTTAGTAATGATTGGAAATCTCAGTGTTCAACTTGCAAATTGCATTCCAGCCATGCCCAGTCATCGGGCTGCGAATCTTCCTGTATTCCTTGTCAAATCTGAAACTAAAAAACTATTAAAAACATGTGATCGTCGCACATCAAATGGGCGACGTAATTATGCTATTTTACTCTTGTTGATGCGTTTAGGGTTGAGAGCATCCGAGGTGCTCAATCTAACACTCGATAATATTAATTGGGATCTGGGTGAATTAGAAATTAGCGGTAAGGGTAGAAAGCATCGAGTACTTCCACTTTCTAATGATATAGGAAAAGCACTCACTTCTTATATTTGTTACGCTCGTCCTAAATGTTTGCATCGCCAGGTATTTATCTGTAGTCGGGCTCCTCACAAGGGTTTAGGTAATCCGAGTAGCATTAGTACAATAGTTCGCAGAGCACTGATTGCTGCTGGGCTAAAACCTCAGCAAATGGGTGCTCATCTTCTGCGATATACAGCCGCTACAGAAACCTTGAGCAAGGGGGCCACTCTTTTTGAGATTGGGGAACTCTTGGGGCATCGCTCCATTGATACCACGGCTATTTATACCAAAATTGATGTGGTTGCTTTAAGAGAGCTAGCCAAACCATGGCCAATCAAATGAATGGAGATTAATAATGAAATCATTAACAACTTCACTACATGAATATATTAAGGTAAGAAGATCGCTGGGTTATCAACTTAACGCTGTAGAAAGAAATTTAAAAAAATTTATAACCTACTTGAAAAAGAAAGATTGCCAATACATTACTGTACCATTAGCTTTAGAATGGGCGACGCTTCCCCAAAATGTTAAGCGGTCTACCTGTTCACGGCGATTATCTATTGTTAGGCTATTTGCTCAATACCGCATAGCGGAGGATCCGCGCACAGAAGTTCCACCGCCATACCTTTTATCACAGCAGCCCAATCGTGCAACACCCTATATTTATAGTGAGAAAGAAATTCGCCAACTATTAAAAGCTTGCCAATCATTATTGTCACGAGGACTTCGTCACCATACCTACTTTACTTTCTTTGGATTAATGGCAGTAACGGGATGCAGAATTAATGAACTGATTTCATTAAATCGTGATGATCTTGATACAAAGAATAACTGGATCATTATCCGTAATTCAAAGGGTAAATCACGTCTCTTGCCATTACACCCAACCACCATGCGACAATTAAAAAAATACAACAAAACTCGAGATCAATTCCCGGTACACGACATCAATGCATTTTTTCTCTCTGATCGTGGAACGCGAATAACAGCATGTAATACACGGTTTACTTTTATTCAACTATCAGAGCAGATAGGACTTCGGAGCATTCTTGATTCTTATGGGCCACGTATCCATGACATTCGTCACAGCTTTGCCGTTAGCGCTCTTCTTAATTGGTATCGTAAAGGAATTAACGTTAGCCAAAAAATCATGTTGCTTTCCACTTATCTAGGGCATAAGAGACCGAGTGATACCTATTGGTATATGACGGGCACTGCTGAGCTACTTGCCCAGGCAACTGCTCGACTTGAAAAAAGCATAGGAGAAAAGAAATGAAAACAGATTATTTTTCGGTTCTGCTTGAGAAATTTTTTACTGACTATTTAATCTCACAGCGACAAGCTAGTGAGCATACTATTTCATCTTATCGAGATACATTTTGCTTATTTTTAAAATTTACTCAAAAGCATTTAAAAAAAGAACCTTCAACCATTAAAATCGAAGACATTACTGTTGATTTAATCAAAGAATTCCTGAAAGATTTAGAGAAAAACAGAAATATTAGCGTTAGAAGTAGAAATCAAAGACTTGCAGCCATTCACTCCTGTTTCCGTTATGCAGCCCTTCTTTATCCTGAGAGAAGCAATTTGATACAGCAAATATTAGCCATTCCACATAAAAAACATGATTATCCAATAGTTCAATTTCTAACTTCTGATGAAATAAATGCACTATTAGCTACTCCTGACAGGAGAACTTGGCTTGGCCGACGCGATTATGCACTCATGCTTCTCGCTATCAGAACTGGTTTACGTGTTTCAGAAATTATTAGTCTACGTTGGGATAATATTATTTTTGGATCAGCTTCTCATGTGCGCTGTATCGGCAAAGGACGTAAAGAACGAACAACACCCCTTACAAAGAAAACAGCTTCAGTTATGAAATCATGGCTTAGTGAAAATAAGTCGAATAGCGAAAATTTAGTATTTACTAACGCTCGTAAGGGGAAACTGAGCAGAGATGGGATTGATTATATATTAAAAAAATACGTTAGATTAGCCAGTGATCATTGCGTCACTTTAAAAAGAAAACGTATTTCTCCGCATTCACTTCGTCATACTACAGCAATGCAGTTGCTTGAAGCTGGTGTGGATACTATGATAATAGCGATTTGGCTTGGCCATGAATCTGTTGAAAGTACTCAAATTTATATAAAAGCAGATCTCAAGATGAAAGAAAACGCTCTCAATAGAACTACAGATCCAAATATAAAATTTTTACGTTATAAACCAAATGATAGCTTAATGGAGTTTTTAAAGTCGCTCTAATTATGCCGATCTGGAATTATAAAAAATACTATAAAATAAGGATATAGGTTAGCAGAGCAAGATAATACGGGAGTTGGTATAACACCGCAGACCACTGATCACGCAGTATTCCACCCATCCTTTGGGATTCGCATGAAAGGAATCAATGACGGGTGGTTGTGTCAGGTACCCAAGGGTCGAAATCCAGTACTTGACCTGCTCATTGACAGCGGCTAAATCTTCTACAAAAAATTGAGAGCAATGACGCACAAGCTGATCGTAATATAGGGAATTGATGACCGTATCGGGGGATTCTACGGGATAGACGCGTTTTAACAAAGGAAAGTCCGGTAATGTGCGCAGTTGCTCGGTCAGTTTGGGATGCCGCAAAAAAGTATGGCTGTTCAATGAATATGGCTCAATGTGAGGGATGCGCTGGGCAAAATGCAGGTGGATTTGTGGTGTTGAGTCATCCGGCTGAGTGGAGCTGACTGAGGGCGGTGCGTTTAAAGGTTGGTTGCAATGTGTAGTAGTGGCGGCTAAGGTATCGTGGGTCGTCATAAAGTTCTCCTTCACCCAAAGGGTTTTTTAGACTGCTCTCCATGAGTAGCCTTTCTATTAAACAGTTTAGGTTAGAAAGGTGCTCATGTCAATAGAAAATAAGATAAATAAATATCTTAATATAATATAATTAAAATTAAATCAATATGTTAAATTATAAAGAGATTTATAATAAATCTTAATTGATTTTGGCAAAGATACCTGAACTCATGTGGCTAATGAGAAAAAAGTAACTTTGATTTCCTTGAGTAAGGAGAGTGGCCATTATTTGAGTAAAAACCATAAGTAGTCAGTGCCACAAAGTAGCCTGGATTTTCTCCTCACGTCTTCTTAAGACATATTTCTACCTCTCTTAATGATCCTTTTGTTGATTTGTCATAATTAATGAGTTTGCGTCACGGCAATCGGGCCAGAAATTATACATATTAAAAATTTTTACTTTAATTCAATT
>JAFEDN010000060.1 GCA_018241585.1 Pseudomonadota bacterium
TGACCAGCGACCATCACCTCTCCCCCACTTGGCCGATCCAATCCTCCCAATAAGTGCAATAAAGTGCTTTTGCCGCTGCCGGAAGCGCCGACAATAGCAATCATTTCCCCCGGCATTACTGATAAATTCACATTCTTTAACACTTCCACCTTATTTTTACCTTCAAGGTAAAATTTACTTAAATTTATACATTCCAAATTATTCATAACGTAAAGCCTCAGCAGGTTCAATTCGAAAAGCGACCCATGCAGGATAGAGTGTAGCCAGTATGCTCAACCCTAAAGCAATAGCACATACGCTGATGATATCCTTCCATAATATTTTGGCTGGAACAAAACCAGCGCCGTAAGCGCCACCGGGAATAAACTGAACATGAAATAGCTGTTGGAGTCCATCGGCGACTGGATTAATGTAAAATGTCAACGCTAATCCAGCCGATAATCCAATAATGACCCCTGATAAACCTAACAAAGTTCCTTGAAAAATAAAAATATTACGGATGGTGCTGGGAGCCGCTCCTAAGGTTCGTAAAATAGCAATATCTGATCTTTTTTCATAAACCACCATGATTAACATAGATACCAGATTGAACGAAGCGATCGCGATGATCAGCAATAAAATAATAAACATCATGGTTTTTTCTAAAGCTAAAGCATGAAAAAAGGCGCCGGATTCTTCAGTCCAATCAGTCACGGTAAAATCAGCTACTATTTTGCTGAATTGCTTACTCATTTGCGGCGCTTGGTAAAGATTATTCAATTTTACATGGAGACCTGACAGATGCGGTCCCGCTGCCAATAGTTTTTGGGCATCTGCCATAGCCATATAAATGGGCTCTTGCAAAGAATTGTTTCCGGTATTGTTATAAATGCCGGAGACTACAAATTCTCGATATCTTGGAAATAAACCCAAAGGCGTGGTGGTGGCTTGAGAAGTTAGCACATTGACGGCATCACCGACTTGTAAATTCATTTGTTGGGCGGTAGATGCCGAAACCATTACCTTAAAACTTCCTGGAACTAATTGATTGATATTGCCTGCTAGGGTCTGCTGAGGTAATTTTGAAATAGTGGCTTCATATTGTGGCGAAATGCCTTCGATCAATATCGATCGTAGCACATTGTCTTTGACCAGCATGCCTTCACTACTGACAAAAGGCGCAAAACCGTTCACGCCCTTAACTGATTTTATTTTTTCGGTGAGTGAATTCCAAAAATCTGCGATTTCCTGCTCTTGGGTACTGATGGTTACTTGTGGAGTCAGGGCAAAAAAATGGCTACGTATTTGCTGGTCAAAACCATTCATCACCGATAAAACAGTGATTAATACCGCTACTCCTAAAGCAATACCTACAGTTGAAGCAAATGAAATAAAAGAGATAAAGCCGTTTCGACGTTTTGCACGGATGTATCTTAAACCGATATAGAGTGATAAGGGTCTGATCATTACTTGCTCTAACCCTTATTTAACAGCTTCAAGTAAATATGTTGTTACCAAAGCCAATTAACCACAGGTTTTCAGGCATTGCCACAATCCAATATCGGCGCCGGTTGGGTCCTGGATGATTGCAAAACGGCCGGAATCTTCGATTTGGGTTGGCGGATAGGTAATTTTGGCGCCTAATTTTTGAGCTTTATCAACTGCATCATCAACGTTATCAACATTAACGTAAGTCAACCACCGGGGTGGAATTTGCTTGACTTTGTCGGCGGGGGTTTGCATCAAACCGCCGTAGATTTCTCGGTCTTCGACTCTAATCATATTGTAGGTGTGGTTGTTGACATCACGGCTTTGAAAGTCCCAGCCAAATAGCGATTTGTAAAACTGCTTGGCTTTATTTGCATCGGGAGTCATGAGCTCGTTCCAGCAAAAATCCCCATGTTTCGGCATTTTTTTTTCCATAGTTTGCTCCTTAAAAGTTTTATGTTACTACCAGGGAGCAATATTGTCTATGTATATGCTTAATAGGGATGGATCGATTTTAGCAATAAAGGTCATATTTCAAGCGCTGGAATTTTTCTCTCAAATATATGAAAAATGTAACCATGATAACCAATTTTCATGAAATCCCGCGCAATGCTTGCGCACTCATGGATATTTCCTGACCTTTAAATCCCAGCGGTGACCTTCCTTGAAATCCGCTTTCCCATCATAGTCCCTCCCGCAGCCATAGCCATAGAGACCAAATCGGTTCTATAAATTGTCAGCACCAGCCCTGAAGTAATCGAAATAGTTTCCGCTGTTTTTTCAGAAAATTTGAAAAATTTTTTCAAAATGAACTTTAAAAGCGCCGAAATGAAAAAAAACATCAGACCACCTAACAACAGTTTAAAAGTTAAATCAACGCCCATTTTAAAGAAATCTCTTTTATATCGCGGTATATTTGAAAATTTAGAAAGTACTGAATCGGTCACTGAATTAGCTGAATGACACAGCGTGCTTATTAACGTAGAGCTGCCGAAACAATAACTGGCATGAGCAATAAAACGAATATATGGATTACAGTTAATTGAATATGAACCTATCAAACACTGAAATAGATCCTCTTTTTTAAGATTTTTTAGAGTAACTTTTTGATTGCATGACGTTGCAATTACCAGCCCCTTATTATCCATTGGTTCCATTTCTTTAATGAAGCAATGACTAAAAGAAATTTGGTCTTTTGTAGCATCAAAATCTTCAATAGTTAAAAATTGCGGCTTGGCTTCTTTCAAAGTAAGGGAATTCTCTCCCCCACCTAAAACGATTTTTTGAGTGCCTGAACAAATTGAAATATGATCGTCACCTGGGCCAGCGTATACATTAACCACATCATGATCCATAAAATAACAACCCTGAGCTCCTATTAAGGAAAGCGAAAAAGCAGACGAATTACCAGGGGTTTGACAAGTTGAAATTTTTGCATCGCCGGTAAACTGGTCAAAATACAATTCATTAACCTGTCGAAATACGCGTAATGTAGAAATACAATGAGCTTCTGTGCAAGTATGCCGACCGTTTAAGGTAATACTCTGCTCTGCAATTTGCTTAGGTCCATACAGATAATTCAATGCTGCTACATCAAAAGGCATTAAAGTATATAGATGAAAATCAGTGGGGCTAATGGTGGCATTGGGATTAAATATGGCGAAATGCTCACTGATTAGACTCTGCTGAGGGTTAAGTTTCTTTCTATCTGCTCGGCCCAGTCCAACTACCTGAATGAGTTCATGCAATACTATAGTTATTGCTAAAGGATGATTTAAACTAACCACCGCCGGTTCAATATTAATTTGATACTGGCAGGTTCTAATATTATAAAATGGAATTTCTAAATTTAGATTTAAGGATGCAGCCTTAAAAAATCGTTCATCAGGTTGGTAACTGAGAGTCAAAATAGCTTTTTCTTTTGGAACAAAAGTAATCGAAGACAGCTTCGAAATAGAATGCATTGCCTTTTTAACAAGTTTTCTAAAAGATCTATTAGTACCAATGACTTTATAAGTCACTTCAAGAGGATGACCTAACAGTCCCAACACCGGCCAATACTTTTCGGGAGAAGGAAAAAGTAAATCTGAGAAAGCGGGAGGAATGGGAGCTTCAAAATATTGACATTCGCTAAAATTTTCGAATGATGAGCAAAGTAGGTCACCCATTTTCTTACCCATTAAAGTATAAGCATATCGAATGGGTGTTTCAGAACAGGTGCGAGCGTTGCTCACTTCATCTGAGTTCATAAAAGATAGTGGTACAAAAGGTAATCTTGGGTCTACGCCGTTATTAAGTAAATATCGCACTAAATTAAATTGTAGCTGTTCAGGCGCCAAAAAAGCATAAAATAATGGATTACGCTCGCCAGGAAGATGTAGCGGATGTTGATGACTTTTCAAAAATTTGATGGTTGCCAGATCGCCCTTTCCCAAGGCTTTATTGATATTAATATCTTGCAAGATATTTAGCAGCGCACTAATTTTGATCTGTTTTAGCTCCTGAACCTGACCAGAATCAACTAAACTTTGAACATATTCTACGTTTTTCATAAACCTTCCTGTTAACTTCCTCTTCCCAGTATACCTAAAATTAAATTAGAATGAAGCTTTTGTTAGGTTCCAAATGAATGATTTTTCATAATGAAATCAATCATCTTCTATATGTAATTGACACTCATTCTAAACCTTTCTTAGAATATGGGAGTCTTGCTCTATTTATTCTGTTAGCTTTAGGAATTATTGCATTACCTATACCCGACGAAACGCTGTTGATTACAGCCGGTTTTCTAATATTCAAAGGAAAGTTACCACTTAACTTTACTTGTTTGGCTGCTTATGCCGGAGCGATTTGCGGGATTAGCCTGAGTTATGCAATTGGCCGTTATGGCGGCAGTGTCTTATTGACAAAATACGGCCACTGGATACGGCTAACTCAGCAAAGGATTGAAAAAACCCGGCACTGGTTTAGTCGAATGGGCATGTGGGCTGTGTTTTTTGGTTATTTTATCCCAGGTGTCAGACATTTTACCGGATATCTGGTGGGCTCCGTTCGCATTCCTTTTAATCGTTTTACTCTGTTTGCTTTTACCGGAGCAATGGTTTGGGGTTCGACGTTTTTAGCAATCGGTTACTATATCGGATATTTGGTTAATTAATCTGTAGTGGAAAAAATGGTTTTTATCTTTTCCTCAAAAAAGCAAAGATAATTGATGCTATACTGGCTGTTCCCAATAAGGAACCTCCTAATTTTTTTCCTAAAGCGACTAGAATTGCAGTTGAATAATAGATGACATGGTTACTAGAAGTGCAGCCACCTGTCCCCATTTTCTTTCATTCATTTCTTTATGAGCTAGTTCGATGTTACATTTGGCTTTTAGTTCCTCAATTTCTTTTTATTCTCTATTTGGTGCCGATGTAAAACTTGTTTTTCAGCAATTTCCAAAATTGTTTTAAGTGCCCCAGGAGTTGGTATTTATTTTTTGATAAGGCAGTGGTTCTGCGGGTAACAAGTTTAATATGGTTCATATCCTTTAAAGAAATTTTTCATTTAGTTATCCTTACTACAAAGATTCAAAGTAATGTTCTTAATAATACATAAATTAGTAGTGAAATACAATTAGTTTATGTAGAATTTTTGGTTATTTTATCCAATAGTTTCTGCTCATCCCAGATAGGGATATTTAATTTTTGAGCTTTTTGCAATTTGCTACCTGGGTCTTTACCAGCAATGACTGCGGTGGTTTTAGCGGAAACACTGTTAGTTACTTTACCTCCCAACTCTTCTATAGCCGCAGCCGCTTGCTCACGGGTCATGCTTTCTAAAGAACCGGTCAGAACAAAAATTTGCTTGGAAAATTTTTTATCCTGTTTGGGAGCTGATATTTCAGGCCAAGTTATTCCCAATTCGAGCAACTGCTCGATGATTGCTACATTATGTTTTTGTTGAAAGAAAACATGAATATTAGCTGAAACAACCGGACCAATATCCATAACTGCTTGTAGGTCTTGCTCGCCGGCTTGCATTACCGCCGATAAATCCCGGAAATGCTCAGCCAATACTCTTGCGGTGGTTTCACCCACGTCTTTTATGCCTAAAGCATAGAGAAAACGAGGCAGCGTAGTTTGTTTGCTTTTTTCAATAGAACTTAACAAGTTGTCAACCGATTTCTGACCAAAACGCGGCAATTGAATTAACTGATCTGCTGATAAACGGTAAATATCGGTAATGGTTTTCACTATTCCTGCATCCAAGAATAACTCCACTAATTTGTCGCCTAATCCATTTATATCCATCGCTTTCCGAGAAGCAAAATGCTTGATGGCTTCCATTACCTGAGCGCGGCAAAATAACCCTCCCATGCACCGGGCAATGGCCTCCCCTTCCGGCTTAATGACATCGGCGCCGCAGATGGGACAATGATTTGGCAGATCAATTTTTTTAGCATGTGCTGGACGATCAGCCAAGATTGGGGCAACTACTTCGGGTATCACGTCTCCAGCCCTGCGGACAATGACCCGATCTCCAATTCGTAAATCTTTACGAATAATTTCATCAAAATTATGTAAGGTAGCATTACTCACCGTCGCGCCACCGACGAACACAGGCTCTAATCGCGCCACCGGAGTCAGCGCTCCAGTACGGCCTACTCGAAATTCAATATCTTTGAGGCGAGTGGCTTTTTCCAACGCGGGAAATTTATGAGCCACCGCCCAACGTGGCGCTCGAGAAACAAATCCCAATTGCTTTTGCAGAGCCAGGGAATTGACCTTATAAACGACTCCATCAATTTCAAAAGGCAAGCTATCCCGAAGTTGAGCAATTTTTTGGTAATAACGTTCACAGCCCTGCGCTCCCGTAGCCAGCTCATGTTGACGCGCTACCGGCACTCCCCAGCTTTGTAGCTTCTCTAAAATTTCATAATGGGTCGCCGCGAGTAGCGGCTCATCGGTTTGCCCTAACCCATAAGCAAAGAATGCTAAGGGACGGGATGCAGTAATTTTAGGGTCTAATTGCCGAAGACTCCCGGAAGCCGCATTGCGAGGATTGACCAAAGTTTTCAAGCCTTTTTGAATGGCTTCCTCATTAAACTTGGCAAAACCCGCTTTGGGCATATAAATCTCGCCTCTGATTTCCAATTGGTTTGGGAAATCTGAGCCTCTAAGGCGCAGCGGAACTGCTTTGATGGTTCGGACATTAACTGTGACATCTTCGCCGGTGGTTCCATCACCGCGGGTGGCAGCTTGTTTTAATTCGCCTTGAAAATACAGCAAACTAATGGCCACGCCATCCATTTTTGGTTCACATTCATAAATAATTTCTTCCGAAGTATGTAATCTCTGACGAATCCGAGCGTCAAAAGCCGGTAATTCTTCTAAAGAAAAAATATTATCCAAAGACAACATCGGTAATGCGTGTTGTATCTGCCTGAAAGCTTTTAGCGGTTGTCCGCCAATTCGTTGAGTGGGTGAACGTGGCGAGACCAACTCAGGGTATTGAGCTTCCAACTCCTGTAATTCCCGGAATAGGCGATCATACTCCTCGTCAGGAACAGTGGGGCTATCGAGTACATAATACTGGTAATTATATTCATTGATAGTCTGAGCTAAATTTTCCGCTGTTTGTTTAATTTTCTTGGATATCAAATTTAAAATTCCTGTTAAAATTACCAAATGGTTTCAATTTCAGAGCAAGTAGCAAATGTTATCGCAAATTAGGGATACTGATTCTAAACAAATAATTCCAGATTCATTTGGCTGGTTTCATAATGCTTGATTTTTTCACGTATTTGCTGAAGTTTTTCTGTCGTGAGGATTTTTTGATTTTCATCCAAGACCACTCCCCCCAAATCTTCGGCTAGTTGCCTTGCTGCGTCCAACATCAACTCGAAATTAACACTTGGATAAACGTGCAAGTTTAAAGTAATAAATAAGCTCAAACCAAAAAAATTAAACTGCCCCATATCCGCCGGATTTAATTCACCACTTTGAGTAGCTGCAGCTACGCTGAACAAAGGAGTATTATTGTCACAACTGGTATCGAAACGATGAAAAATATTACTTTCTCCAAACTTCAAGCCATTACTCAATAAAGATTGCAATAACTCATACCCGGCAAAGGGTTTACCACTGGCCGCACGAACAAACAATAACTGCCTGATAGTGGGCTTGGGTTTTTCCACTGGTTTTGGTGTGGGAACAATTATTTCGGTTTTTTGTACAGACTCCAAGCCTAAAATAACGTTGGGGTCTTCTCGAATAATTTCTTTGGGCTTGTTTCTTCTGCCCCATAAAAACAAACCTATTGCTAAAATTAATAATATTACGGCAATTATCCCCTGAATCATTTTTCCTCCAGTAATTCTTGCTCAAACTTCAGCCAAAGCCACTGCCTCAGCCACATTGACAGAGACAATTCTTGACACACCCGCTTCCTGCATGGTGACACCCATTAAATGTTCGGACATACTGATGGTCACTTTGTTGTGACTAATCACTATAAATTGTGTGGTTTTCGCCATTTCTTTAACTAATTGGCAAAATCGGCCAGTATTAATATCATCTAAAGGCGCATCCACCTCGTCCAGCACGCAAAAAGGCGCTGGATTCAATCTATACATAGCAAACACCAATGCTACCGCAGTAAGCGCCTTTTCTCCACCCGATAACATATAAATAGTGGCGTTTCTTTTTCCAGGAGGCTGGGCTTTGACTACCACGCCAGCAGTTAAAGCATCCTCCTCAATTAATTCCAAATAGGCTTTACCGCCATTGAAAATTCGAGGGAATAATTCTTGGAAATGATGATTTACTTGCTCAAAGGTCTCTTGAAATTTGCTGCGGGTTTCACGATCAATTTTAGCGATGGCTGATTGCAAAATAGTTAAAGCTTGATCCAAATCGGATTGCTGCTTATCCAAAAAAGTTTTCCGCTCATTAACCGTCTGGTACTCGGCAATCGCTGCTAAGTTAATCGCTCCCAAACGTTGGATTTTAGCGGTAATCTGCGCCAACTGTTGTTCCCAATCGGTTAAATCGGCATTGACTGGTAAACCAGCAGTCACTTGCTCTAACTGCCAATTCAGGGTTTGCAGTTGTTCTTGTATCGTAGTTTGTCTCACTACCAAAGCCTGGCGTTCTAATTGTAGTTGCTGCCACTGATTTTTGGCGGCTGCCAATTTCTGTTCGGTTCGCTGCTGCGATTTTTTTAATTCCTCCAACTGCTGCTGACTAGCACTTAAAGCTTGCTCTGCATCACGCAAACTGGCTTCGATCTGTTGACGTTGCACTAATTGGAGCTGCAATTGAGTTTGTAATGCTTCCAAAGGTTGTTCATTGGCAACTAGTTCTTGATTCAATTGCTCACGCCGCTCAATTAATTGCTGACGTTGACGGGTCTCACGGATACTGTTTTGCTGCTGTAAAGTTAATTGATGGCTGACATTAGACAGCCGCATGGATAATTCATCAGCCTGACGCCGCAAATGGTCTGCTTTTTGACGAACTGAATCCAAATCCTGGCGGTATAAATCACGCTCATCGGTCAATTGCTGTTGTTTATTATTTAAAATCTGTTCACTATCTGTTAATTGATTTAGCTGCATTAAATTTTTTTCAATCAAGCCGGTTAGATTTTGAATAGACTGTTCGGATTCTTTGATTTCTTTATTTAACCGTTCTTGTTGGTTGCGAAGTTCTTGATAACGGCTTTGGAAACCACTTAATTTTGCTTGAATTTCTGTAAGCGCCGCACTGGTTTTTTGATATTGCTGATGGCGCAGATCACGCTGTTCTTCTAAAAGTTTTAAAGTTTCCTCATTAGCAGTGACTTCCATTTGCAACAAATTGGCTGCTTGTTTTTCATTCTCGATGGTTTGATGCAACGATTTAAGCTCTTGCTCTCGAACCAGAATACCACTTTCTTTGCCGGTTTTTTTTATAATTCTTACCCAATTGCAGCCCAGCCAAATCCCTTGCTGAGTGATGATAGATTCATGGGGAGCTAATTTTGGCTGCATCTGCAAAGCCGCAACTAGGTTTTCGGCAACATAAACCGTAGCTAACCAGTCACTGACAGGCCATTCACTACTCACCAGACTAGCTAATGAGACCAAACCCTCATTGGCTTTTAGAGAATCATTTTTGTATTGCGCAGTTCTTAATAGCGTCAAGCGTCCTTGAGTAATTTTTTCCGTTGCGGCAATCAATGAATCAAACTGATCTACACAGACTGCTTCAATATTTTCACCCAAAACCGTTTCCAGAGCTTTTTCCCATCCTTTGGCAACTTGCAGCATCTGACCTAAGCGCGGACGGGAAGCAATAGTATGCTGATTTAACCAGTCTTTAGTATGATTATCTTGGTAGCCTAAAGCAGAACGCTGCACTGCTTCTAGGGAAGCGAATTGGCCTTGTAACTGTTGAAGCTGTTGAATCTTAGCTGTTACTTTCTGTTTTTGCTCCGAAATGGTTTGGCGAAGTGAACGGATTGACTCAGTCACTTGATCAAGTTGATCTTGTAAATTTTGTAATTCTTGGCGTTTAAAGGCTACCTGTTCAGTTAGCGGTTCGATTTCAGCAGCCAAAGAATGCACCGGTGTTTGATTCAATCTTTCCAATAACTGAGCGTGTCTTATTTCCAAGGTTTTCAATTGCTGAGAATAGTGTTGTTTATTGGCTTGCAAAACACTCATTTCGGCGGAAAATTTAGCAGATTCTGTTTGAAACCCATCCCATTGCCGCTGCCATTGAGCCATTCGTTGCACAGCAGCATGTTCTGTTTCAGCAATGGCTTCGGCGCTAGTTTTAGCCGCTTGCACTTGAGGAATCAATTCTGCTTGTTCGTGAGCTAGATTGTCCACTAATTGCAATTGATGCTGGTGATGTTGCTCTAATTCCTCATAAGTCACATCAGCCTGAGTTAACTCTTTTCGCCATCGCTGCATCTGTTGCTGGAGATTTTGAATCTGATGTTCTAAGCTGCTAACTTCGGCGCCTAAATGATAAAATTGCTTTTGTAAGGTATCTCTGTTCGAAGTCAATTCGATATTCTGCAGGTGACTTTGCTCCATCTGCTGTTCGGTTGCTCGCAAAGAAGTAAGTTGTTCATCTTGAATACGCTGACATTGATTCAAAGGCTCTTCCTGCCGGCCAATTTGTTGCTGCAAATCCAGCCATTGCAACGCTTTTATTTCCGCCTCGATAATACGCTCTCGCTGTTTTAATTCCGTGTATTTTTCAGCCGATTCTGCTTGACGCTTTAAATGCCGTAGCTGTTTGGTTAATTCCTCATTGATATCATTTAGCCGGCTTAGATTTTCTTGGGTATGCTGCATGCGTGTTTCGGTTTCCCGGCGGCGTTCTTTGTAT
>JAFEDN010000061.1 GCA_018241585.1 Pseudomonadota bacterium
GATTGATATTCTTGTATTTTTTCTTGTTTTTGTCTGTCAAGGCGTGCTTGATGTTGTTGATAGCGTTGGCGTGATTGCTGAATAAAGTTTGGTTGCAACAAGTTTGGCAGATGATGGGGAACGAGATCAATGCAATCGACAGGGCAGGGTGGGGCACATAATCCGCAACCTGTACAAACATCGGCGATGACAGTATGCATTTGTTTACTAGCTCCTAAAATGGCATCAACAGGACAGGCTTGTATGCACTTAGTGCAACCGATACATTCTGCTTCGCGAATTTCTGCTTTGACGGGAGATTTAAATTGAGCTGCCATTTCAGCTTCATAAGGTTGTGGGTTTTGTCCCAGGAAAGCGGCTAGTTTTTTTAAAGTAACCACGCCGCCTGGAGCGCATCGGTCGATAGCTTGATTTTCTAGTGCAATGGCTTGTGCATAAGGATAACAGCCAGAGTAACCACATTGCCCACATTGGGTTTGGGGTAAAAGATCATTTAAGGAATCAATGAGCTCTTCTTCATCAGAAATAAAAGACGGTTTATCCATAGCAAAAATATAACATATTTATCTCATGAGCGGATTTCCTTTTTAGAATTTAAAGCACTTTATTGTAGTGGGATATCTTCAACTTTGATTCTTTGCATTAATGGTTGAAATGGGGCAATCACATGGTTTAATAGGGGGGTTGGTAAATCTGACCAGTATAGGCCATCAATTTGGAAAAATTGGGCCACTTTGATAGCAGTTTCAGGTAACACAGGTTGCAAATAAGTGGCTAATACTTTAAATAAATTTAATCCTTGCGTGCAAATCGCCTGCACTTGCTCAAATTTTTCTTCTTTTGCTAGCTGCCACGGTTTTTGATGATCAATGTATTGGTTGGCTCGGTCAGCTAAGGCCATAATATCTCGAATAGCTCGGTGGTATTGACGGTGTTCATACCCATTACCGATTGCTACACCGGCGTGAATAAATTCTTGATAGAGCAAAGGTTCAGGAAGCGCATCGGATAACCGGCCTTGAGAAAATTTTTGAATGAAACCAGCGCAGCGCGATGCTAAATTAACAAATTTCCCGACTAAATCTGCATTAACTCGAGCACAAAAATCTTCAAAATTCAGATCGATATCTTCTACTTGATCGGAAAGTTTCGCTGATAAATAGTAGCGTAGATATTCAGGATTTAAATGTTTCAAATAATCTGCAGCGGTTATAAAAGTGCCCCTAGATTTTGACATTTTTTCGCCATTGATAGTTAAAAATCCATGGACGTGAATTTGAGTGGGTAAGCGAAAATTCGCGCCTTTTAACATGGCCGGCCAAAATAAAGCGTGAAAGTACACAATATCTTTGCCGATAAAATGATACAGTTCAGTATCCGTTCCATTTTGCCAATATTGATTGAAATTCACATCGGATTTTTCTTGCGATAACTTTTGCAAACAAGCCATATAGCCGATGGGGGCTTCTAACCAAACATAGAAATATTTCCCAGGTGCATCGGGAATCTCGAAGCCGAAATAAGGAGCGTCACGTGTAATGTCCCATTCTTTTAGAGGTTCTTTTAACCATTCCTGCATTTTATTGGCTACGCTTGGTGATAAATGTTCTTGAACCCATTCTTGCAAAAAATTATGGTATTTTTCTAAATTAAAGAAGAAATGTTCTGATTCTTTAACTACAGGTTTTGTGCCGGAAAATACCGACACCGGATTGATTAATTCACTTGGTTCGTAAGTAGCGCCGCAAACTGCACAATTATCGCCATATTGATCTTTAGCGCCACAACGCGGACATTGTCCGCGAATAAAACGATCGGCTAAAAATAATTTTTTCTCTGCATCGTATGCTTGCGAAATGATCTTAGTGTCAATATCCCCATTTTCTTTTAATTTTTTATAAATTAAATTCGTTAATGCCTGATTTTCAGGAGAATGAGTCGTATAAAAATAATCGAAATCAATGAAAAATTTTTCAAAATCGCGCAGGTGCTCTGCGGATATTTCAGTAATGAGTTGTTCGGCAGAAATTTTCCGCTGCTCAGCGCTGATCATAATGCTGGTGCCATGTGCATCGGAGCCGCTAAGAAATAAGCAACGATGACCTTGACTTCTTTGCCATCGAACCCAAACATCTGCTTGAATGGCTTCTACCAGATGTCCTAAATGGATAGGACCATTTGCGTAAAATAGTGCGATTGTGACTAAAATATTGCGTTGTTTATTCATCGTGTTACAATAGCAAAATGCAGTTTATAACGTCAACTTTGGTTTCTGCGATCCCTTATCCGGAAAGGTTGCTACTTTTAGCTTACAAAAATTTATGATTCAACAGGAATTACTTTCTAAGGCTTTACAAAAACACAAATTGCCAATTGTGGACCAAGATGTGGTTAGCCGCCAATGGTTGGATAAAATTCGAATTGATAAAAACCACATTTCTGTTGATTTAAAATTGGGTTTTCCTATTCAGGTTTCTATCCAAGAATTATTTCAAGATTCTATAAAGCAATGTTTAGCCTCTCTGGCTCCGCCGGAAAAAATCCAAGTTAATATTTCATATCAGGTTCGAGCTCACGCCATTCAATCCGGTGTGGCGGCTATTCCTGCGGTTAAAAACCTGATCGCGGTTGCTTCCGGCAAAGGGGGCGTTGGTAAATCAACAACGGCCATTAACGTGGCTGTGGCTTTACATCAGCAAGGAGCGCGGGTCGGAATATTAGATGCCGACATTTATGGGCCTAATCAACCTCATTTGCTAGGCGTTAAAAGCCGTCCACGAATTACAGAAGATAAAAAAATAGAGCCGATAATCGCTCATGGCTTACAAAGCATGTCGATTGGGTACTTAGTAGATGAATCTACTCCCATGGTGTGGCGTGGCCCGATGATCAGCGCCGCATTACAACAACTGGTTCGTGATACGTTGTGGGATAATTTAGATTATTTGGTAGTAGATTTACCGCCAGGCACTGGTGATATTCAACTCACTTTAGCTAAAAATATCCCTGTAACCGGGGTGGTGATGGTAACCACTCCGCAAGATGTGGCGCTTTTGGATGTTCGAAAATCGCTTGAAATGTTTAAAAAAGTGAATGTCGATGTCTTGGGTGTTATCGAAAATATGAGTAGTCATGTATGTAGCCAATGTGGACATGAAGAGTTGTTATTTGGTTCTGGCGGCGCAGCCCGCTTGGCCGAACGTTATCAGTTGAAGCTTTTTGGCCAGGTACCCTTATCAATCGCTATTCGTCAAGATTGTGATAACGGCAAACCTACATCGCTAGTAAATTCTGAAAGCCATTTGGCTGGTATTTACAGAGAGATGTCTTTAAAAATCGCTGCTGAATTATCCTATAAAAAAATCAATTATGGTTCTAAAATTCCTAAAGTAGTGATCGAATAATCGGATCAACGCTTTTAATATTCCTAACCTGGTACTTAAAATTTCAGATTTTACCTGATAAAGCTTATTATTTCGAGGCTGTGAGCATTGGTTTTGTTGCGGGTTCTACGTCTAGCTTGGGTAAAAACCCTTTGGAAAATTTTTCAATGATTAGATTAACTAGAAGATCAAAGCCTTGCTCTGCTCTGATCCCAAAAAGTCTGATAACTAAATCACAAAAGACAATGGTTTTAGGCAAATAGTATTTAGCATTTTTCCGTAGGTCTGTCTTGATATAATTTATTAGACGTTGGTAATCCGCTAATTCTTTGCTGGTAGATTCTAAAAATGTTCGTATTTTATTGATGCTAAATGGAAAAGGAGATAACAATCTATAATCTGATCCCGACCAATTTTCGTGTTCAACCAGTTTTAAAAATCTATCTAAGGTGAAAAAAGACTGATTAATTGACTCTGGGTCTTTAGCTTCTTGCAAGTGTTTTGACAAAAGACTGAAATCATTTAATATAAACAGTATATTGAAAAATTTCTTTTGAGAGTTTTTTTTACATTCAATGATAGGCTGATATTTTTCTTTTTCATCATTTATAAAATGATCTAATTGTTTCTGAGTTTTAACGCGCTGATTAATTTTAAAGTCTTTTAAATAAGATTGAGTTTCTGGAAGACACGGTTTTAAAGTAGCAGCTGTTTCAAGAAGAGCGGTATAAGTTTCAAGATAATTTTTCACTAGCTTAATACTATCCATGACCACACTTTTCGATCCCGAGGGACGGGTATTGAAAAATTTTTCAAACTTTTCACAATCAATTAAGCAGTCTTCCTGCGGATTAGTATGTTGTTGATGCATTTTAGCCAGATCATCCAATAAAAAGGATGTCAAAACAATTCTGTCTTTGACCCAAGGTTGTTCTCGAATAGTTTTCATCACAACGCCTTTAGGAGTCATTGGAGCATAATTAAACGCAGCGCAAAGATTCGAAGCAGTATAATTACTGAAAAAAGATAATTTTTCAGCTTTAAGATAGGTTATTGCTTGGCTGGATTCGAAATTTGCCAACAGATCATATAATTCAAATTTATGTTTAAGTGCAATATGTTGATCGCAAGGTTCGCTCTTCACTGCATGTGCTATCTTCACTTTTTGTTTTTTAGTAAGTGCAAATACTTTATAATTTTCTTGGTTTAAAAAATAATACAATTCTTGTGAAGATTTTTTCCAAACGAAGCAAGGACAGTGGTTAGCAGTAGGAGGTCTAGTGTCCTCTATATATAGATAGCCATAATATTTATGGTGAATGGCAAAATGTAACTTATATCCATCGGTTTTGCATTCTTCTCCTGTTAATTTGTCATAATTTTTTAAATTTAAAAGTTGAGCTATTTTGACCGATGAAGGATTAACGCCCTGTCGAGCAGTTAAAACCAAGATTCTAATGTCTAGATATTTAGCATACCTTTCGGGAAAGCACAGTAGTTCTGCCCATGGTCCGATATCGTCTGGTTTATCAGCGCCATGGAATTGAACAGTATTGGTATCATATGAAGTTTTGATTAGGGTGCCATCCACATCTAAGAAAATGAAAATAATCGGTCTCATATTTCTACCTTTACTGCTTTATGTACTTAAATTAAACAGCTTAGCTAGATAAGATTAACGATTTATTAATTTTCCGGAGCAGCGTTTCCCCGGTCTACTCTGCCCACAGACTAGACATAAACGACTAACAGCGGGGTGGCTGTGCTTTGTTTATGCATTGTGTTAAAATAAAATTAAATTAACAGCGGAAATAAATATGGCAATAAAATCCGACCGATGGATTAGAAAAATGGCCGAAGCGGGAATGATTACTCCATTTGAACCGCAGCAAGTTCGATATCGCAACCATCAAAAAATCATCTCTTATGGTGTTTCCAGCTATGGTTATGATGTTCGATGTGCAAATGATTTTAAAATATTCACTAATATTAATTCAGCGATTGTCGACCCAAAAAATTTTGACCGCAATAGTTTTGTAGATGTTTGTGCTGAGGTTTGTATTATCCCCCCCAACTCATTTGTGTTAGCTCATACCGTAGAATACTTTAAAATCCCTCGTAATGTTTTAACAATTTGTGTGGGTAAATCCACTTATGCTCGCTGTGGTATTATCGTTAATGTCACCCCCCTAGAACCGGAATGGGAAGGTCATGTCACATTAGAATTTTCCAATACCACCAATCTGCCAGCAAAAATCTACGCCAATGAAGGCGTAGCACAAATGTTATTTTTAGAATCGGACGAAATTTGTGAAACTTCCTATGCCGATCGAGGCGGAAAATACCAAGGCCAAAAAGGCGTTACTCTCCCCGTAGCATAATGGTGACTTTTATCCTTTGCCAGTCGGTTTTAAGCTTGAATCAACACGTTCCTCCCCTAAACTTGTGGTCCCTAAGTTAAAAATGCCAACTCCTAAGGACGATCTTATAGGCGATTGGCTTTGAGATTGCTGCGGTTGGTTTAGAGCAGTGGTATCTGAGCCGGGCAATGAGGGTCTTCCAAAAGATTGAACCTGCTGGTGCATTGGAGGGTAATGTCCAGAACTAGTTGGATAAGCCGTTCTCGTGCTTGGCAAGGGCGGGCTGAATAATCTAGGAGTGGGCATGGACGCATAAGTGGAAGATGACGAAGATGAACTTGAGGATACTTGGCTTTGAGAATGTCTATTGCTGGAAAAAAATGCAGGTCCACTAAAGGCAGAGACACTCCGATCGTCTAGCTCCAGTGTGGTGATGTCTAAATCCGTCGACGGTAATTTTTCAGGAGTTTCCCCAAAAGTTAAGGGAAAAATTGAGTCCTCAAAATTTAAAAAATAATCCACTGGGTCTTCCGGCTGAGAGGCTGCTAGGGGTGGAACATTGTGCCACTCTTCCTCAACTGGACTGGGAGTTTCGCCAAGTGAAGATATTGGAGCAAGAGTCAACGGATATTGTTGGAGGAGAGGTCGATCTCTAAGCTTTTGCTCACAGAAAGCTTGATAATCTTGGAGATGGTGGGAATATAAGATAATTGTTTTTTCTCTATTATCTTTATATTCATCAGTAAAATAATAAGTTTTTTTAATGGGATTATCTTTAACTTCTGGTGGCAAGTATTTTTTTAGGTCTTCTTCAAGGACTACAAAATCATCATATTGCAATTTTATAGTATTTATTTTAAGGAGTTTTTTAAAATGAGATTTTATTATAGTTAGAAAAAATTTTGAAACATAAAAACCACGGTCGGTCAAAATAATATTTATATTTAAGGGAATTACCTTAAATTGTATAAGATAAGCTTCCAAATGAGCAGGACAATTATGATCTCTTTGTGCCTCGAATGTCGCGATTTTGTACCATATACAGGGTATTTGATGATACTCTTTCCTTAACTTTTTCAGTTCAGCAATGGAATCTTTATCACCATAGATAATATAACCGTCGCCATTGGTCATGCTATAAATTTTAACCGGTTTAAAATTAAGAAATTTTGAGATGCCGGTTTGTAATTGTATCGCTTCCTCTACCATTGCATCTGACTTAACTCCCGATTGCTTAAGGGTTTTTTTAATGCTTGCTAACTTCACTTCATCCTGTTCAGGGGTAAACGCTTTCATTTCATTGATCATGGTTTGAACCCGGTTTTTTTCTACAAAAAGTTTATGCTCCGCGATCAAGGTTCGTAATTCGATTTCATCTTTGGCAGGGAGAAAAATTTCAAGTTTATTATTAAATATATACAACATCCAACCCTTCGCTAAACAAAGTTTCGCCATAAAGAAGTAACTGAAAAAATCAGGAACAACATCTGTCAAAGAATAGGCGATGGCATTCATGTCATGTGTGTGGTTGATCGGTACTAATTTAATTGGACGGTTAGCTACTAGACATTCTAACGTTGCTATATCACCTAAGAACACAGAAATTTTACTGTTCTTAATATTTTCGGCATTTAAAGTCTTGCCAAGGTCTTCGTAAGCTGCATTATAAAAAATTTGAATGGGGTGTGAATTTAAAAATGAATTGAGAGACTGAGACTCGTTTTTCAATTCATCTGGTTTAGGTAAAAATGGATACCCTATAAGGTCCAAGGTTCCCTCAGTCGAAGCACTAGTGGATGAACCGGATGAGGAACCACTGCTCTGTTCCTGCTTTGACTCAAATGGTGCTGTTGGAGTGGGATTATGCCAATCTAGGCTTGACTTACCCGATGGCTGAGGCGAGACCGGAGGTTGATCCCAAGGAACTGCCCCTGTGCTTGAGCTTGAACTCGGGCTAGGCAAACTCATTATTGAACCTGGTACAGGCTTTTTTTTAACTCGAGGTGGAATATTTTCATTGTGGCGGTGCTTTAGATGTGTATTTAAACCAGATAGACGCATAAATTCTGTTCCGCAATGCATACATTTCAAATCCTGTTTCAGATTTGACTGAGGCTTAGGCTTAGGTTTAGGAACTGTGGGTTTTGTGGTGTTACTGTATTTCTGCAGGTATTTATCAGCGGCTTCATGTGAAAGCTTATGAACCATCAGTAAATGTTTTTTAAGGTAATGGTCGGTGGTCTTCTCAGCTTCGCAATTTTTGATAGGACATTTATATACTTTGTCTTGGTGTATTTTTTTATGACGGGTCAAAGAAAAATTTTTTTTAAAACAGCTAGTGCATTGATCACACTTAAACGGACGCTCTTTTTCAGATTCTTCAGTCTGGTTCGTTAGGCTTGTTGGGCGCATAATAATCTCTCTCAATGATGATGTAAAATTCTATATTATGATCGGGTACGTTATAACTTTTATGTTTGATACCATCGATTGAAATAATCTTGCGCCGTAATCGAGTAATTTTCAAGCGCTTGCACAAAATTTGAATCTTTAGTAATATACATAAATAGCGCCGATTTGAGCATCAGCTTGCGGGCGCAATAGAAATTCAGCTAAAGCGGTTGCCTGCCAAAAACCACCGTTTTAGTTATTAAACGGTGAGTCATGATAGAACTAAGACAAGTCAATAAATCTTATTCCACCCGCTCTGGCGATTTGATAGCGCTCTCAGATATCAATCTGACGGTAAAACCAGGCGAAATTTTTGGGGTCATCGGAAAAAGCGGCGCCGGCAAAAGCACTTTAATTCGAACTGTCAATCTGTTAGAGCGTCCTACCAGCGGCTCTGTTTTGGTGGATGGAAAAGACCTCATTCAATTGTCCCCAAAAGCGCTCCGTGAATCCCGCCGGCAGATTAGCATGATCTTTCAACATTTCAATTTATTAGCCCATCGAACTGTGTTAGACAATGTGGGTTTGCCGTTGGAATTAATCGGAAAAAACTCTTCGGATATTCGAACAGAAGTTCTGCCATTATTAGATTTAGTCGGCTTGTCCAATAAAAAAGCAGCATATCCCAGCCAACTGAGCGGCGGACAAAAACAACGCGTAGCCATTGCTAGAGCTTTAGCCACACGCCCCAAAGTATTGTTGTGTGATGAAATGACCTCTGCTCTTGATCCTGAAACGACCCGAGCTATTTTAGAACTAATCCAATCGATCAATGAGCAGCTTCGGTTATCTATTTTGTTAATCACTCATGAAATGTCGGTTATCAAAAGCATTGCTGATCAAGTTGCCGTACTAGATCATGGTCGAATTATCGAGCAATCGGATGTTTTTTCACTATTTACTGATCCGAAGACCGCGGTAACTCGCTCCTTTATACGAGCCACTTTGCCGTTAGAATTACCGGTGGCTTTAATGAATAAGGTAAAAAAAGCGCCTTTTTTCGAATGCGCCGCCATTTGGCGATTAGCTTTTTCAGGGCCTTTAGCGACTGAACCTGTGATCAGCGGTATGGTTCGAGAATTAGAAGTTCATATCAACATTCTGCAAGCTAATTTAGAATTGATTCGCCACCAGCAACTGGGCATGATGATTATCGCCATTGAAGGCAGTCCAGAAAAAATGGCGGAGTCAGAGAGTTATTTAACAAAACGGGGTTTGAGAGTCGAGGTAGTAGGTTATGTCAACCGCAATGATTGGATTGTTCCTTAACGCTTTTTGGCAAACGATCCTGATGGTATCGTTTGCCTGTGCCGGCGCAGTGTTGTTAGGCGTGCCACTGGGGGTTATTTTATTGATAACGGCTGATAACCATTTACTTCCACATCCTAAATTGAATAAGATTTTGGGTATCATCACCAACGGCTTGCGGTCTATTCCATTTATTATTTTGATGGTGGCGATTATTCCATTGACTCGATTAATTGTCGGCACTTCGATTGGCACTGCAGCCGCTACGGTCCCCTTGTTGATAGCAGCGACCCCGTTTATGGCCAGGATTGTCGAATCGGCCTTGCAACAGGTTCCAGGAGGATTAATTGAAGCGGCACAATCGATGGGTGCGACCCCATTTCAGATTATTTATAAAGTATTGTTACCGGAATCCATGCCTAGCCTTGTCAGGGGAATCACTTTGACCTTAATTGCTTTAATCGGCTATTCCGCCATGGCTGGTGTTATTGGTGGAGGGGGCTTAGGAGATTTGGCGGTTCGGTATGGATATCAGCGTTTTAATGTCGCTGTCATGTTGTGGACTATTGTCATTTTGATTTTATTGGTGCAATTTTTGCAAATGGTGGGTGATCGTATCGCCCGTTGGTTAACTCATTAATCGGAGCTTGTATGAAAAAAATATTATTAGTTACTTTACTGACTGTAGGAGTATTGAGCTTAACCGCTTGTAGTCCTAAAAAAATAAATACCATTAAAGTGGGCACCATTGATGGTCCTGAAACTCAACTGATGGAAGCTGCTAAGGAAGTGGCTAAAAAGAACTATGATTTAAATGTTCAAATCGTGCCTTTTTCAGATTATAACACGCCCAATGCTGCCTTAAATGACGGCAGTATTACCGCCAATGCTTTTCAAACCCAGCCTTATTTGGATGCACAAGCTAAACAATATGGGTATCATTTTGCTACCGTCGGCAAAACCTTCGTTTACCCGGTCGGAATTTATTCTCAAAAAATAAAGGATATTCATCAAGTTCCGGATAAGGCTAAAGTTGCCATTCCAAATGATCCCAGCAATGGAGCACGCTCCTTGTTGTTGCTGCAAAAAGCCGGATTAATTACTTTAAAACCAGGCGTGACTATCAATGCTACCAAGTTTGATATTGTAGCCAATCCAAAGCATTTGCAGATTATTGAATTAGATGCTCCACAATTACCTCGATCTTTGTCGGATGTGGATTTAGCGATTATCAATACTAATTATGCCGTGGGTGCAGGCTTATCTCCGATCAAAGATGCTATTTTTCATGAAGACGCCAATTCTCCCTATGTTAATATAATCGTGG
>JAFEDN010000062.1 GCA_018241585.1 Pseudomonadota bacterium
AATTTCCATAACCGATTGATTTTAAATTTGTTAAACCCGAAACTCGGGTTTTAGTGGAATGGATTGACGCAATTATTTGCGTTACCTGCGCCTGTGGCAGGGTTTGGTTAATGGCAGAAATGTCGTTATCAAACGTCGGTATAACACTCAAGTATAGCTAATAATGTAAAACAAAAGAGCTAATTCTTTGGATGACCTAACTCTAACCCAATAGTAGTTGTTTGATACTTTTGCATACGACTATTGGGTTTATCAGGGATAGTCATTTGTAACAGCTTCTGCTCTATTAATGGATTTAAATATTTTTGCCTGAATTTAGTCCTATTCTTTAAATATAATGCTGACATCAGTTCAACCAGAGTCTTAGGCTGTTGGCACATTTGTAAGATTAGGGTGGCTTCTGATGTTAGTTCTAACTTAGTCCCGACTTGGTCCCAACTTAGTCCCGACTTGGTCCCGACTTGGTCCGCAGGGGCTTTATGAGCAAAATCAGGATGCGGGAAAAATGTGACTCGCAAGACAGTACCTAGCTCTTCCCATTGAGGTTCTGGATAACCACCCTGCTTGCAAGCTTCTCTAATTCTTTTATAACCACTACCCCACTCTTCCACAAGGTTCAACTCTCCAAAAACCCTTGCAATAACAGGATTACGGATGCGGCTCACACCCGCTTTAAATTGTTCAATACTCATGCCGGGGGGCATAATACCAGGGTTCTGAATCTCTAGCCTATCATCATAAATAGCTACAAAAATACGTGTGCCAGAGATTTCATAATTAGCATGCACTAAAGCATTCGTCAACGCTTCTCGAATGCCACCCATTGGATATTCAGCAATATCTTTCCGCTGCATGCCTCCAAATTTTCCAGCCATCCTGGTATTGCGGCGGATAAATTTAGGAACCTCATCAATAGCATGTAAAATACTACCTTCTACATTAAATCTATCAATAAATTCAGCACGCGAAGTACCAGCAAAACGTGCGCATCTGACTTGAGCAAAAGGAAAATATTCATACAATATGTCTGGTTTTCCAAAAAGAATAATCCCACCATTAGTGGCTACCACACGTTTACCTCTATGAGTTAAGATTCCTAAGCTCATTAATTTTTCAGAGTTAATTGAGATATTGCTGTTAGCTAAAGTCTTCTGGATGAGCGGCATATCCAAATCTTTTTCTCCCACATTATTGCAAGGTGCTTTATCAAAATACGGATGATGGCTAGCACGCTTCATTTCTGCAATCGTCTCTTTGCTAGCTAAGCGCGTAGAGTTGCCTAAACGTATAAACACTCCCTGTTCTTCACCTTTATTCGTAAGATAAAAAGGTGCTGGAATATGTTCAACTTGGATAACCAACATGGATTTATGCCGCACTTCTACGATATTGAATTCGGGCAAAAGCTGTGGTTTTATTCGATGCGCGATAGCGTTAGCTACTTGCTCTTGCACTTTGGCAGGCTCAAGAAGACCGACAATTGAGCCATCGTCATCAACTCCAATAAGAATAATTCCGCCTGCTGAATTAGCAAATCCAATGACAGCCTTTAAAATAGCATCTAAAGAAGAAGTATCTCTTTTAAATTCTAAAGTTTGCCCTTCTGGCAATTGTGTTAGCTTAATAATGTCCATCAACTTCCTCATTCAACAGGTTTGTAAGTTCAAATGAAATATCAAACTCACACGTCTGCGTAACAGATTTAACTATAGGCTCTAAGAGACAAACGAGACAAATGCCAATTTAGCATTTGTCTCGTAAGTATTATCTATAATTAATTGATTGTAAATATTATTTAACCTACTAGACAAATGAGACAAGCAAGACAAGCATTTTTTTTATTTTTATTTTGTATCTAACAAATTAGTCTGCTTGCTTCAAACCGGCCGCTGTTAATATGGCATTGGTTGCTTTTTCAACTGATTCACGCACAGGGTCAAGGTCTAATCGCGCGTAAATAGCCGTAGCTTGCAGTGATTTATGATTAAGAGATTTCCCAATAATAGTTAAAGATGCTCCTGTTTTTGCCTGCCAACTTCCCAACGTGCGGCGTAAATCATGCATTCGTAAATTATTAATTTCTGCATCGCCAAGCACACGCCTCCAACCTTTTTTGGGCTCCACTAAATGCCCGGTTCGACCACTACCAGGAAATACATATTCACTGCTAGCCGATGGTCTACGACGCTCCAGAATAACCATTGCTTCTTCCGATAAAGTAACAGTTTGCGGATCTTCATTTTTAGTGGTATGAATACGCCATTCGGCGCGCTCCCAGCTTATTTCTTCCCATTTCATGGCAAGTAGATTGGAGCGACGTGCACCCGTTAATATGGATAGCAAAATATAATCTCGAATAGTTTCATTAGGTTCTTCAGCTAATGCAGCAAAAAAGCGGGGTAAGTTCTTTAGCAATACCGCTATTCATAATTTCTTGTTCATCTTTAGTGACTCCTTCCGCCGTGTTACTCCAACAAAGGTCAAAATCAGTTTTTCCGATAATATCGGCTGAAGAATTGACTCCTGCCATTCGAACTACCACTTCATTACACCCTAAATACACTCCTTGCCGATCTTTCCAATAAATACTCCCGGGTAAACAAGAGATAATATTTTCGAGATACATTTGTTGTTCATAAATGGTAGTAATGTCTTTCCCTAGCAGGGCATATCCTATAATTTTTTCCCCTTCCCCTAATACAGAAAACAGTTGCCAATGAATATGATACGAGTTCAGTATATCATTCTTAATGGGTATGATCTCGGCTTGTTCAATTACTTTTTTTGGACAGGTTTTTAAGGTCGTCAGATGAGGCGAAACTAAATCTTTCAGATGATAATTTTCGCAGAAATTGGGGTAGTATTGATCAATAATCTTTTCATGAGGAATATTGAATAAATTACTTATATAAGGGCTGACTTTATCGATCATCAATTCAGGTGATAAAAAAAACATGGGAATATGCCCTACTTCCATGATTTTTAGGAATAAGTCGTGCTCTTTATTATGGTTCAGCATGTTTTTTTAAAGCCATTGGGTATAGAAAATAATCCAGATTGGGTTTTTAATGCAAATTAGACTAGAAACACAATCCCTAAATTATTATATAATGGAAGCGAAAATTTCAGCAAATGGCTGAAATGACTTTTATTTATAAAGACTTTGCCGGTAGAGATCATGAATAATTTTAAAAAAAATCGCATCGTTGTTTTAGGTACGTTTACAGTTGATTTATTAACTTTATCCATACAAGCTTTATTGGAACCTTTTTTGCCTGTCGAAGTGCAAACAGCTCCTTATCATCAGGTCTTTCAAGAATTATTAAATCCATTCAGCCTTACTATGAGTAACCGAGATGGATGTGCCAACATTATTGTATTTAGAGTCGAGGATTTTTTAGAAAAAAATTTAAAAATTTCTTCTTCTGATAATGCGATATCTAAAAACATTGAAGACTTGACAAGAACCATCAAAGTAGCGTCGCAATCTTGTCATATTCCGTGGATTATTTGTTTATGCCCAAGTAATTCGCATAAGTCTGAAGATATTTTTTCAACAAATTATTATGCCAAATTAGAACGCTATGTCCTAAATAGTTTTGATGGTTATGACAATGTTTATTGTATTAATACTGAAAGTGTTTCATGTCTATATTCATTTTTTGATTTTCATAATCCAGTTAGTCAGCATATAGGTGATATTCCCTATAAATATGAATATTTTTGTATGCTAGGCTATCGGATAGCTAGGATGATATATTCGATCATAACCAAGCCTTATAAAGTCATCGTATTAGATTGCGATGACACTTTGTGGAGTGGTATATGTGGAGAAGACAGACTTGAAGATATTTATATTTATCCCCACCAGCTCAAATTTCAACAACTATTATTAGAACAAATCCAAGCAGGGATGTTGTTATGCTTATGTACTAAAAATAATGAAGAAGACGTTAAGAAAGTTTTTCAATCACATCCAGATATGATTTTAAAATTAGAAAATTTTGTTAGCTTAAAGATAAACTGGAAAGAAAAATCATCAAATATTTATGAACTGTCTCGTCAACTTAATTTAGATTTAGATAGTTTTATTTTTATCGATGATAATGCTATGGAATGTGTTGAAGTTTCTTCAAGATTCCCACAGATATTAACTTTACAATTGCCAAAAAATCCAGAAAAAATGCAGAGTGTTTTACATCATTTTTGGCCTTTTGATCATCCTAGAATTACGACAGAAGATTATCAAAGAACTGTATTCTATCAGCAAGAAGTGAATCGTTCAAAATTAAAGGAGGAATCAGTCTCATTACGAGATTTTATTGAGAAGTTACAATTAGAAATTAAATTTGAATCCGCAGAAAGTCGACACAACACACGAATCACTCAGCTTATTAAAAGATGTAATCAGTTTAACTTCACTCAAACTTCCGAAAAGATTTTTGGAAACTATTCATAAAAGAATCGGTTAATACTTATGTAATAACTGTTCATGACCGTTATGGAGAATACGGAGAATCAGGTGTAGTCTTAACCCAGATTATCGACGATACATTAAATATTAGGACATTTTTACTCAGTTGCCGGGTTCTCGGAAAAGGAGTGGAGCATCGAATTGTTTCCTTGCTAGGTAAGATCGCCTATAATCTTCCATCAAATATTAAAACTATGCAATTCTATTTTTCTAAATCAAAGCGAAATTTGCCCGCTCAACATTTTTTTTCCAGACTTTGTGAACTGCCTAGTGCTGAAATTGAGAAAATTGATAAAATTAGTAGCCTAGTAAAGATTAAATTAGAAGATGCCAAGCACTTAACTTATGCCCCTACTTTTATCTCTATTAAAACGGATATTGACTCCGAAAAATTTGTCAATGTCGATGCGGACAGCGAAAAAGAAAGAATATTAATTCGTTACGCTACCTATTTATGTGATTTAGAAAATTTAGTCGATACAGTCCGATCTTATCAAAGAGTAAAGCAAGGTGAAATTAAAAGGAAAGCATTTTATATTGCACCAAGAAACTCTGATGAAGAGTATCTTCAAAAAATTTTTGAAAAAATACTCCGTGTTGAAAATATAAGTATAGATGATGATTTTTTCTCTCTAGGCGGCAGCTCTTTGATGGGTACTTTGTTAATCGCAGAACTCTGTCAGTTTTATTCTATTTATCCTTACCATTGATGTCTTATTTGAAGCACCTACAATTCGAGAGTTAGCAAAAATAATTCAAGAAAATAAAGTTGATTCAAATTTTCGTTTGGATCCTATTCAAGCCTTCTCTAGGTACGAAGGTCAGCCCATCCCTTTATCATTTGCGCAACAAAGAATTTTATTTTTAGATCAATTACATCCTTTTAGTGCGCTATATAATACTTTTATTGCTTTTGAACTTCGGGGGACCGACCGTAGATGAAGCAGCAATCATTAAATCGTTTGATACCCTAGTTGACCGCCATGAAAGTTTACGAACTACTTTTTCCTTTAAATCAGGTATTCCCTACCAAGTGATTCATTCAAAATCAGATTGTGGGTTCCAAGTTGAAATTGCGGATGTCAGTAAAATCTCTGATGATGAAATTCGAAAAAGAGCTTATGAGATTGCTCAACAGCCTTTCGATTTATCCAAAGCTCCATTATTAAAAGTGATTCTTTTGCGCCATCGGCGGGATAGATATTTTTTATTGTTTTGTTCACATCATATTATTATGGATGGTCGCTCTTTCAATGTCATGATAATAGAATTTTCTAAACTATATACTATCTATCATCGCAATGAATCTGCATCGGATTGGGTTAATCTTCGGATTCAATATGCGGATTTTTCCGTATGGCAAAGAAATCGTCTTGAAGAAGGACTTCGGCAGCGGCAATTAGCCTATTGGGCTAAGCAATTAGCCAATTTATCTCCATTAGATTTCCCAACTGACTTTATGCGCTCTGAAAATATCGGTGCGACTGGCAAACGTATTCCTTTTCATTTTGATAAATCGTTATTGGATAAACTGAGAATACTTTCTCATCGAGCTAAAACAACATTGTTTACAACTGTTTTAACAGCTTATGCTGTTTTACTCAATAAATATACAGAAAAAACAGATATTGTTATTGGTACTCCTATCGCTGGTCGACAATATCCTGGCGTTGAAAATATGATCGGCCATTTTATAAATATCTTGATTTTAAGATTAGATTTATCTGAAAATCCAGACTTTTTAACTCTGTTAGTGCGCAATCATCATACTGTTTTAGAAGCATATACCCATCAAGATTTACCTTTTGAAGAATTGGTTAAACAGCTTAATCCCAATAGACAAATTACTGAAAATCCTTTGACTCAAATGATGTTGGTTTTCCAAGAAAGTGATCATGAAATAATAAAAATACCCGATATAAAATTAACTAAGGTTTTTTCTGATAATGATCAATTACTCCTTTTAGCCGATTATGATCATGCAAAATTAGATATGACCATACACATACAAGTGATGCCAGAGGGTTTAGAAGGATTAATTGAATATAATTCCTGCCTATATTCACAAAAAACTATCGCTGGTATTATTCGACATTTTCACAATATACTCCTTGCAATAGGTGATGATCCGGGCCATCCATGTTCGACTATTTCAATGTTGGATCAGGATGAATATCAAAAACTATTATTTGAATGGAATCAAACTATGAATCATTATCCTTGTCAAACTATAGTAACTCATTTGTTTGAGCAACAAGCACAAGCTCAACCGGATCATGTTGCTATTATTTTTTATGATCAACAAATAACTTACCGTCTTTTAAACCAAAAAGCGAATCAGTTGGCTTACTATTTACAAACTAAAAATGTTCGAGCGCAAATGCTAGTTGCTGTATATTTAAATAGAAGCATCGACCTAGCGATAGCTATTTTGGCGGTTTTTAAAATAGGCGCTGTGTATGTACCAATCTCTCCTGATTTACCGAAGGAACATAGTAGATATCTGATAGAAGACAGTCATGCCGGAGTTATTTTGACGCATCAATCGTTACTCGATCAAGCCAATAATTGGTTTAATCAGTATCCATTTTTAAATATTTTGTTGATAGATCGATTGGAATCGCTTGAATACACTGAACAAAATAATCGAATGGATGTTAATTTAATTTCTCGAGTGACTCCTCATTATATAGCGGCAATGATTTATACTTCCGGCTCTACTGGGAAGCCCAAGGGAGTCTTAATTAGACATCAAGGTTTAGTGAATACCACTTGTGCACAAATTCAATATTTAAATATTACTCCCCGCAGCCGTATCATGCAGGTTGCTTCGATGAATTTCGATGCTGCGTTGTGGGATATTTTAGGCGCTTTAGTATCAGGGGCAACTTTATGTTTGGTAAATCAAGAGGACATTCTCAATACGTATCGATTCGTCGAGCTATTGCAGGAACAGCATATTTCTTTGATGACAGTAACGCCTTCTTACCTGAGCGCCTTACCTAAAGCGGACTTACCGGAATTGCAAACGTTAGTGGTTGCAGGCGAGCCGTGTCCTATAAGTCTAGTGAAATATTGGGCGAAAAATCGTCAATTTGTCAATGCTTATGGCCCGACAGAAACCACTATCTGTGCGACGATGGCTACTTAAATGACGAGGCAGAGGTTGTAACTATAGGCCAACCCATTGCTAATACCCAAATCTATGTCTTAAGTCATGACTTACAGCCCATGCCCGTGGGTGTTCCTGGTGAATTATATATAGTCGGTGATGGTGTGGCGCAGGGCTATCATCAATGTCCTGAATTAAATCAGCAAAGTTTTATATCAAATCCTTATAGTTCTCTTAATACTAAAATGTATAAAACAGGAGATCGAGCTCGCTGGTTATCCAATGGTCAGCTAGAGTATATAGGCAGGAATGATGATTTAGTAAAGATACGTGGCATACGTACTGAACTGAATGGTATTGCTCGGGTTTTAGATGAACATCCATTGGTGAGCCAAGCCACCGTGGTGCTTCAAGACTTCCCATTGGGAGAACAAAAGCTGATTGCTTATTTAGTCTTGTGTAACTCAGAAAAACAATGTGTTTTGAATAGCCAGCACATGACTCACTGGCAGATTTTATATAACGATCTCTACGCTGTGGGAGAAAGACCTTCTACAGAAGGTTGGGAAAGCAGCTATACTAATCAACCCATTCCTTGTGTCGAAATGGAAGAATGGATTAAAAACTCGGTTGACCGCATTATAGCACTTTCCCCTAAAAAATTATTAGAAATAGGTTGCGGGAATGGATTATTGGTGCAACGGATTGCACCATTTTGCTGTGAATATGTCGCTACCGATTTTTCAAAAAATGCGCTAGATATTTTAAAATCATATTGTTTTTCTCAGCCTCCATTACGACATGTTCAAGTGAAGCAGAGACCAGCGCATGAATATTCGGAGGAAGAAAAAAACAGCTATGATACTATTGTATTAAATTCTGTTATCCAATATTTTCCTCATATTGATTATCTGGTCAATGTGCTAGATCAATGTACTCTGATGCTAGAATCTTCAGGTCAAATTTTTATTGGAGATGTACGCAATTTAAATTATCAGTCCGCATTTCACAGCGATGTTCAATTTTATAAATTAAAAAAAATCAATACGCACACAATTTAACTCTTGGCCAGTGGAAGCAGCAAGTACAGGCACAAATCCTACGTGATCCTGAATTAGTGATTGCACCTGAATTTTTCTATTGGTATGCAAAACAAAATCCAAAAATCACACATATCACTATTGAATTACGTCGTGGTATTTATCCCAATGAAATGAACTGTTTTCGTTATGACGTTGTGCTGCATGTTGGCAAACCTGTGGTTTCACCTTCTTTGAATCAGCGAAATTGTAAGCATTACGATTGGAAAAAAGATAGCTTAAATCTTCTAAAAATAGAAGAACAACTGAAAAACTCAGAATGCTGTTTTGTGATTCATCATATTCCTAATCAAAGGCTTGATAGAGCTATTTTGTTAACGAGAATTCCTCCTTTAGAAGCTGATCAGCCAGCATTACCCATCATAGAAGCCCATTTACAAATGCATGCATCCGAAGCATTTGACCCCGAGATATTTTGGAAATTGGGTGAAAAATTTTCTTGGCGTACCATGGTTACTTTTTCACAAAATGAAGAAAATGAAATGGACATTGTTTATGTTCATAAAAATCTGGTTAGAGATTCTGCGGATCTTTTGAACCATATAGCGAATGCTATTCAGTCAAAAAAAATAAATACTGACGAATACCATCATTATGCTAATTTTCCAATGAATATTACAATATCTAAACTCTTGACTAAAAAAATGCAAGAATTTTTACGTGAGCGTTTACCTAATCATATGATTCCAGTGGCCTTTATTTCTTTGGAGAAAATGCCAATGACAATTAATGGTAAAATAGATAAAACCGCATTACCCAACTCTAATTTATTTTTTATTCCAACGCATTCATCTTCCCCAATAGTTGACGAAATGAATCTACAGTCCCGATTAAGAAAAATATTCTCCCATGTACTCAATTTACCATTAGAGCAAATAAGTAATCAGGATAGTTTTTTTGATATCGGCGGACATTCGCTGTTAGCGATTAAATTAATCAAAGAAATAGAATCTGATTTTTCAATCGAGTTTTCTATCAGAGATTTATTTAAATCGTCTTCAATTCATGAAATTGCTGAAGTTATACAAATGCAGCAGAAAGTGATGCCTGATATTTCTTTAAAAGCAGGCGAGTCAATTGTTCAAGTTTAAATTTAAAAAATTTTTTAAATATAAAATACATCATCGGAGAGAGGAGATATGAAAAATATTTATTACCTTAAAAGCAGTGTAATTCCTGAGCCATTGGTTAATCAATGGTATGCGTATCCCTTTCTGGTTTCACCTGCAACCTCTGCTATGTTAACTACCTATTCTCATCTTCCTATTATGCAATCTTATGTAGATAATCCGAAATCTCATGAAGGGATGTTAAAATATAATGAAATGGTTGGTGGACCTTTTATTGCTTTAGAATCCCACTATTTTATTTCTGTTGCAATCGGTGGATTTAGCTAAGGGGTTGCTAGAAGATTTGGCTGGCTATGTGCCCGAGCAATTAGAAAATATTCTGGATGTTCCATCCGCCAGTCAGCGGAACAAAATTCGTCGTCGTACTTTGATCGGTTCCAGTATATCCGGGGTGCCTTTCTTACTGATTGCATTAAAAAACCCCTTACCAGCCATTAAAAAAATGGCATCTGATCAATGGCGAAAGGTAGCCACGGGACTGTGGGGTGCTTACGTTTACACGGTTAACGTTGGATTACATTTATTACCTATCGCTGTTTTGCAAAGTCCACAATTTTCTTACTATCATCCTTTTCCATCGATTCCTCGTTCGCTTTCCGAACAAGAGCAACAAATAGAACGTTTAGAAACGGAATTGAAAGCCGATGAACATGAGTTAAGTAGTCTGACCTGAAATATTCAATTTAGCTTATAGAAAAAGAGCCATTTTTCAAGA
>JAFEDN010000063.1 GCA_018241585.1 Pseudomonadota bacterium
CAGGCAATTTTGAAAATAAATTTTCCCAATTTTCAGGCTCATCGGTATCACACGATTTAATGTGCGCAAATATGGAGATAAGCTCTTTATTATGCCCGCTAGGAAAAGCGTCCAAAGATTCCTGGATAACATTCGAGAACTCGTCCGTAAAAATCGCGCCACTTCGACGGCAGAATTAATCGTTCAACTCAATCCAAGAATTATGGGATGGGCGAATTACTACCGGCACGGAGTCGCCAAATCAACCTATAGTTATGTCGATACACAAATCTTCACAACCATCTGGCGGTGGATTAAACGTAGACATCCGGGAAAGAACACTCAATGGCTTAGGAAGAAATACTTTCGCAGCCAGGGATTTCGAAACTGGATATTTTACGCCAAAATCCCTGTCACAGATTCGTCAAAATCACCCTTTCTGGATCTCACCCGCGCTAGCAAAACTTCCATTAAACGGCATGTGAAAATAAGGGGCGACGCTTCTCCTTATGATCCTGCTTATCGGGAGTATTTTGCTAAACGTGCGTTGTGCCAGAAAATAACCCTCCGAGAAACCGGGTCAGACAACTGGCCTTAAGAAAATCCGAGCCGTGTGAAGGGAAACTTTCATGCACGGTTCCTTGAGGAGCGAACTTCAGTAATGGGGTTCGCTTACTCGGCCCAACCTTATTACCAACCTTATTAGTAATTGATTTCTTTCTCAAAATTTGGTGGCCAGAGGCAGAATTGAACTGCCGACACAAGGATTTTCAGTCCTCTGCTCTACCGACTGAGCTATCTGGCCATCCTAAGAGGGCTTTCATTAAACCTATTAGTTATAAAAGTGTCAAGTTATTTTTCAACTGGAACGTACCCTGAAGGAGAGGCGCTGCCTTCTCCGAAAAGGAACTTCTCCATTTCTTGAGCAAGAAATTTTCGAGCTTGAGCTTCCATTAAATTTAAACGATATTCGTTAATCAAACGGGTCTGATGTTCAATCCAAAGCTGCCAGGCTTCCTTGGAAATATGGTCATAAATTTTTTTACCTAATGCACCAGGACAGGTGAGGGCAGCTAATCCTTCAGCTTCTTTCTTTAATTTTAAACAGTATATGATGCGAGCCATGTTTTACCTATTAAAACTTGAAACAATTTTGTAACCGGAGCAGCAAAACCACCCGGCGCAGGATGCGATAAATCATACCAAATTTTATCTTGCGGTTCATTCAAAAAGTGATTTTCATGGTTTAGATGAATCAATTTTGGATGAATAGTTAACTCAAAATGAGTAAAAACATGCTTAAAAGCTGGTAACTCCTGAGACCAAACTATATGGCCATTCAAATTTTTTTCACACCACTCACTCACATCTTGTGTTAAATCACACTGCGGAAAGCTCCATAGACCGCCCCAAATTCCAGTAGGAGGTCTTTTCTCCAGAAACCAGGCGCCATATGGGTTTCGAATCATTAACATCTGCACATACTTGTGAGCTTTTGGTTTAACTTTATTTCGATAAGGGAATTCCTTAACTCGGCCTTGAACAAAAGCACTACAATTTTTTTGCACAGGACATTGAGCGCACAGCGGTGTTGAACGGGTACAAATAGTCGCACCTAAATCCATAATCGCTTGATTATAATGACGATAAGCTTCGAGAGGAGTATTTTGTTCAGCTAATTGCCACAACTTTTTACTGACCTGTTTATCATTGACTGAACCTTCGACAGCATAAAAACGGGTCAATACTCTTCTAACATTGCCATCCAAAATAGGAGCGCGTACTTGCATACTAAAAGATAAAATAGCTCCTGCTGTCGAACGGCCAATACCTGGCAATTGAGATAATTCTGCAACTGAGCAGGGGAAAACCCCATCAAACTCCTGACATACTATTTGAGCGCAGCGGTGTAAATTACGAGCACGCGCATAATAACCCAATCCAGACCACAATCTAAGAACCTGATCAATATTGGCTTCATAAAGTGATTTAAAACTTGAAAAACAATTTATAAATCTTTGAAAATAAGGAATAACCGTGCTAACTTGTGTTTGTTGCAGCATAATTTCAGAAACCCAAACTTTGTAAGGAGTTGGATTAATTTGCCAAGGTAAATCATGCCGGCCATGGTTTTTATACCATGCTAATAAACTTTGATTAAAAAAATTTTCCATAGAAAAAAAATTGTTGGTATTATCCATAAGTAAAAGCGGGTGATGGGAATCGAACCCACGCTATCAGCTTGGGAAGCTGAAGTTCTACCATTGAACTACACCCGCGCTTAACCTAGATTAACGAATTTATATGAAAGAAGCTAGTAAAGGTATTCGCAGTTATACATTGCGCCACAGCCGGATGACTCCAGGGCAGGCCAGAGCTTTAAAAGAGCATTGGTCAGAATTTGGCTTGGAGGTGGATTCAGGCAAGCTAAATCCACTTCAAGCTTGTGTTTTGGAAATTGGTTTTGGCATGGGGCAGTCTTTATTAGAGATGGCCGAACAATACCCGGAGAAATTATTTATAGGGGTCGAAGTACATAAACCTGGAGTAGGCGCGCTTCTGAAAGCGGCAGCTAAACGAAATATCCGAAACATTAAAGTTTATAATCAAGATATTTTAGTTGTATTAAATCAATGTATTGAAGATAATATCTTAAGTAAAGTACAAATATTTTTTCCTGATCCATGGCCCAAAAACAGGCACAAAAAAAGGCGTTTGATTCAAAATCAATTTGTGACTTTACTCTATCAAAAACTACGACCACAAGGTTATCTACACTTAGCTACGGATTGCGAAGATTATGCTCTTCATATTCTTAAGGTTATAGAATCTTTAAATATTTTTGAAAATTGCGCAGGGAAAGATCAATTTTCTCATAGAATGGATCGACCTATCACTAAATTTGAGCAGAAAGGGTTAAATGCAGGAAGAAAGAGCTGGGATATATTGTTCGTTAAACCATAATACGTCATTGTGACCTCAGCGAAAGCTGGGAGAAGCAATTCTCAGTACAGAGCTTGTTCGTAATCGTTCAGGGGGTAGATGGGAACGCTATTGCTTCACTCGCAAGCTCATTCGCAACGACAATTAATTTTAATGCTTAAATCAATTTGTCTATTTTAGCTGCGCAGATGAAATCATTTTGAGTCAGTCCTTTAACAAAATGGGTAGTAAATCGAACGATACAATAATCATAACCCACTTCCAGAGTCGGATGATGATTTTCTTGATTAACAATCCACGCCAATGCATTGATAAAAAATACAGTTTTTTGAAATCCTTTAAATTCAAATCTTCTCCAAACACTATCTTCTTTTTCAGAAAGATTCCAATTGGGAATTTGTTGAAGCAACTGTTTTATTTCAGAAGGCTGCAACGGCGCAACGCCTCCTTCGCAAGCAAGACAACGTTTTGAGCTTAATTCATCATTCATATAGACATCCTTCATGGAAAATGTGGAGTTTGAGATTAAACCCACCATAAATATAAAACAAGAGGGGTCAAAACCAGGAAGTAATTTCCGCCGAGCATGAATTAACCCAGATGGATTTTACAATGCAAACCTATTCCCGATCAAAGAAAAATCAGATATAACTTATCCCGATGAGGGATCGCAAGGGGGAGGAGAGCGGAGCGACCTTCCCCTTCATTACTGAGTCCCAGCTTTGCTGGGACTCAGTATCAAAACCAGGAAGCAATTTCCGCTGAGGCGGAAATTGCTGTAGAATCCCAAAACCCGTCTAGGTCAGGATAGTCCATAGACGGCTTTCTTTTTATTATTCATTTGAAAACCAAAGGCAGGGAAATATGTTAACTACTTTGATCATTGCAGTCGTTGTTATTTTATTAATAGCAATTTTATTTATTGTCAGACATTTTAACCAAAAGAAAAAAATGCCTTCTACGAAGCAAGAAGGCGTCGAAGCGGACAACAAACAAGTTTATGTCGGTAATTTACCCTATCAGGTCACCGAACAAGACCTGAAAAATTTGTTCTCAAAATATGGCAATATTGAACAAGTTAAAATAGTCAGAAACTTCAGTTCCGGACGCTCCAAAGGATTCGGGTTTGTGACTTACTACACCAAGTCGGAGGCTAAAAATGCTCTGGTGGCTCACGGACAAAAATACCAAGGCCGTACTATTGTGGTACGAATTGCTAAACCTAGATGAACAGCTCCATTCCAGCCTTATCAGTTAAAGGGCTAGTCAAAACTTATGCAGATAAAGTCCAGGCATTGCAAGGTATTGATTTGCAAGTTGAAACTGGAGATTTTTTTGCTTTGTTGGGACCTAATGGCGCAGGCAAATCTACTTTAATCGGTATTATTACTTCTCTAGTTAATAAAACTTCTGGTAAGGTAAAAATTTTTGGGCACGACATTGATCAAGATTTTTCAACCGCCAAATCTTACCTAGGGGTTGTCCCTCAAGAATACAATATGAACATTTTTGATACCGTTGAAAATACCTTGATCTATCAAGCAGGATATTATGGGATCTCGCCCAATCAAGCAAAAAACTCAATTGAATTATATTTAAGGAAATTAGGACTTTGGGAAAAACGTAAAACAATTATCAATTCACTCTCGGGTGGGATGAAACGCCGCTTGATGATCGCACGAGCATTAATTCATCACCCGCAAATGTTAATACTCGATGAACCAACCGCAGGAGTAGATATAGAAATCAGACGCTCCATGTGGCAATTTTTATCTGAATTAAATCAACAGGGTATTACCATCATTTTAACCACTCATTATTTGGAAGAAGCTGAAAATCTATGCCGTAATATTGCGATCATTGACAAAGGCAAAATTATTGCCAATGCCTCAATGTCAGAAATGCTCAGAAAATTAGATAAAGAGAGATTTATCTTATACTTAGAATCACCTTACGAGAAATTACCTTTAATTACAGGGTATACACTCTATCCCTTAGACCCTTATTCTTTAGAGGTGGAAGTATTAGGAAAACGCAGCCTGAATTTTCTTTTAAATAAATTAGGCGAGGTTGGAATTACTGTCATCAGTATGCGAAATAAAAGTAATCGCTTAGAAGAATTATTTTTAGAATTGACTGGCAGCAACTTTCGGTGAATTATTACACGTGGCAGAATATGAAAATAAGTTATCGTAAAAAAATAATTATGGTAGAAAACCTTTTCTTATGGGAGGTCCTCAAGGAACAGGAGAGCAGAGTATCTTGCTCCTACATTCCAGAGATCTGGCTTCTCCAGAACTCTGGATCAAAACCAGGAAGCAGTTTCCACTTCAGCGAGAATTGCTGAATGAAGTTTAATCTAGCACTAATAGCTTTTTATACCATTGTGATTCGAGAATCCAAAAGAACCTTTCGAGTCTGGCGGCAATCTTTTTTACCTTCGATCATCACCAGTATTCTTTATTTTGTGATATTTGGAAGAGTGATCGGACATCGGGTTGGAACGATGAATGGGATTCCTTATTTACAGTTCATTGCACCAGGTTTAATCATGATGCAAATCATTACCAGCGCCTACAGTAGCAGTGTCTCCGCATTTTTTATTGCAAAGTTTCAACGTCAAATTCAAGAATTGTTAGTTTCACCGATGCCAGCTTATGTTATTTTGTTTGGATTTATTGTCAGCGCGATTATTCGCGGTGTTTTAGTAGGCATCCTCATTACTATTATCGCTTTATTTTTTACCCATCTGCGAATTCACTCTTGGCTAATCATGCTCACTGTGGTGTTCTTTGCTTCTTTTTTGTTTGCTATAGCTGGTTTAGTCAATGGGGTTTACGCTAAAAATTTTGACGATATCACTATTATTCCTACCTTTGTTTTGGCGCCATTGACCTATTTAGGCGGTGTCTTTTATTCGATTCATCTTTTACCCCCTTTTTGGCAAATTATTTCCTTGATTAATCCTATTACTTACATGATCAATGCCTTCAGATATGGGTTTTTAGGCTTTGCCGATGCTTCGATACTGATTGCTTTTGCGATTATCTTCTCTTTGATCATCATTTTGTTTATTTTTGCCAATTATTTGATCAATTCAGGCAAGGGACTAAGAGAGTAAAGTTAATGTAAAATATAAAATAAAAAATGTTTTTATTTTAATATCAATCAGTTAACATATTTTTTTAAAAAAATATTTGCATTCCAAAAAATGTCTGCTAAAGTTAAATGTACGAAAGGTCGATATACGAGAGCTAACAGTAAAAAGATAGGGAATTAACTAGCTGATGTTGTGAGCAAGCCAGCCATGTAGCCGGAAGCCTAATGCATCACAGTGATTTGCCACCTTACATTGTTAAAATCAGCTCACGCATATCGTCTTTTCGCACAATGCAAAGGATTGCTTGGGCGGACAATCAATGGAAGGTTTCCTGCCATCTTGTTCTAAATTGTCCGCCTAGGTAAGCCTAAAGTTCTTACCTTGTAGATCAGAACGTCCACTTTTCCCTCGGTTCAATTAATTATTATCCAAATTTATGCAGCTCGCCATTCTGGCGACACCGTAGTGCTAATTACCGCTCAGACTCCTGCCGCCATAAATATCTATAGGCCGTTTTTAAAGTTGAATCTTTTATATTCGTTCAATGATCTTGCTTATAGAAGGACCCTTCACACTCACGTTGCTTTGAGATATCATACCAGTACAAGACTTTATTCTTTAGGTAGCTTTATGATTATTCAACCCAAAATCCGCGGTTTTATTTGTACTGCAGCTCATCCGCAAGGTTGTTTTCGAGCTGTTCAGGAGCAAGTAGACTATGTTAAGAGTAAAAAACGGGTTGCTAAGGGGCCTAAAAGAGTATTAGTCATTGGAGCCTCTACCGGCTATGGATTAGCAAGCCGGATTGCAGCTACATTTGGTTATGGGGCAGAAACAATTGGAGTTTCATTAGAACGCCCGGCTGACGGCAAACGTACCGCTTCTCCCGGTTGGTACAATACCGCTGCTTTTGAAATTATTGCTAAACAACAAGGGCTTCAAGCCGTTAGCATAAATGGCGATGCCTTTAGTCATGAAGTAAAACAACAAGCGATTGCAGCTATAAAAAAGCTTGGACCTGTAGATCTGGTTATTTATAGCTTAGCTTCCCCTAGAAGAACGCATCCTGATACAGGTCAACTCTACAGTTCAGTACTAAAGCCAATTGGTAAGATTTATCGTAATAAAACCATAGACCCTTTTTCGGGGATTGTTAAAGAGGTAGAAATAGAGCCGGCTACAGAAACTGAAATTAAAGCCACCGAAATGGTCATGGGTGGAGAAGATTGGCAAATGTGGATTGAGCAATTATTAGCCGCCGAGGCATTGTCCACCAATGTCATGACTCTAGCTTATTCATATATCGGACCCGAATTAACTCATCCTATATATAAAGATGGAACCATTGGAGCTGCCAAACGGCATTTACACCAAACTGCACAAAGTTTAAATGGTTCACTAAATAAAATAGCGGGCACAGCGCTGATTTCAGTCAATAAGGCGTTGGTGACCCAAGCCAGCTCGGCTATTCCGGTAGTGCCTCTGTACATATCATTGCTCTACAAGGTGATGAAAGAGCAGGGCAGTCATGAAGGCTGTATACAACAAGCATTTCGCTTATTGGAGGAAAAGCTTTATTGTCAAGGCAGCCCAGTATTAGACCAGCAAGGTCTATGCCGGTTAGATGATTGGGAAATGGACCCCAAAGTCCAAGAGAAGGTGACAGAACTCTGGAAAGTAGTCAACACGGAAAACCTTGGCAAGCTTGCTGACCTTCAAGGCTACCAAAAAGACTTTTATCAGTTGTTTGGTTTTGCTTTTTCTAATATAGATTATGAATCCGACACTAATATTGAGGTGGATATTCCTTCAATAAAAGAAAAACACAACGTCGGTACATAAGGATCGTCATTGTGAGCGCCAGCGAAGTCAATCCATTCGTACATTGAATGGGATTGCTACACTCACGTTCGCAATGACAAAAGGGTTTCTTAAGATTATTTTAATTTGTTATTATTATAATTTTATGACTAAAACAATTAGGGGGATAAATGTTTGGCAGTAGCGCTGTAGTTATCGAAAAGGATAAAAAATTTTCTGAATCATGCCTCTGGGCTTTACAAAGAGAGTACTTTCATAATGAGGGTATTGACGCTTGGGTTAACCAAGTACCATTCTATGTCACCAGTAACCCTTTTTTAGCGAACTGCTATGCGCATGTTATCGTTCGGCTGGCTCAAGATTGGATCAAAAAACATCCCGATGCAGTTAATGACCCCTTTTATATTTTGGAACTGGGTACGGGTTCCGGCCGGTTAAGTTATTATATTTTAAAAAAAATCGAAAAATTACAGCAGCAATTAAATTTAGAACACATTAAGTTCTGTTATGTCATGACTGACTTCACCGAAAGTAATTTAAAATACTGGGATAGCCATCCTGCCTTACAACGTTTCTTGGAAAATGGCATGCTTGATTTTGCTATTTTCAATATGGAAGAAGATACCACTGTTAATTTAAGGAAACGAGGCACAGTTTTAACAGAAGGAAGCATCACCAACCCAATGACCGTGATCGCCAACTATATTTTCGATACTGTTTCTCATGATGCTTTTACCGTAAGCAACGGCGAAGTTAATGCCTCTTTGGTCAGTTTAACCACCTATCATGAAAACATGAAAAATGGCAGACCGGTCGATTGGGAACAAGTGCAAATTACTCATAATCCGGTTGCTATTGGTGAAAATTATTATGATGACCAAGATTTTAATCAAGTAATTAAATCTTATGCTGACTTACTAACTCAAAGTAATATTCTGATACCGATCGCTGGTTTGAGAACCATTCGCAATCTTAAAAAACTGTGTAATGACAGAATGTTGTTATTATCCACAGACAAGGGGTACACCCATATTGAAGAAATGGATCATTTAGATCACCCTCATTTAGCTTTCCATGGCAGCTTCTCAATGATGGTTAATTTTCATGCCATTGCTAAATATTTTGAAGTCACTGGTGGTAAAGCCTACATGCAAAGTTTAAGAACTGGTATTAAAAACGCCGCTTTTATCAGCGGGTTTGATCTAAAGGATTATCCAGAATTCTCATTTTCTTTGTATGAACATATTGAACGTTTAAGCCCAAGCGATTATTTTATACTACATCGTAATATCAGTGAAAACTTTCAACATTGTATACTCAATACTTTGGCAGCCCACCTGGCGTTTACAGATTGGGACCCACACATTTATCAAAAACTGAGCAAACAAATTTGTGAGCAAATCACCAGCGCTGAAAGCGTCACGGTAGAATATCTCACCAGTCATATGCCGAACCTTGCTGAAAACTTCTACTATTTGCCAAAGAGCTATGATGTAATGTTTGATATCGGCATTCTATTTCATACCTTACGTCGGTATGGCGACGCTGCTAAATATTATAAGTTATCTGAACATTATTTTGGCGAACAATTTGGTTTAGCTTATAACATTGGTTTGTGTTTATACAATGTCGGTGAAATGCAAGAGGCTTTAACTTATTTCCACAAAGCCGGTAAATTAGACCCTAAATCTAAAGAAACCAAGGAATGGATTAGTTTTATTGAGAAAGAACGGGCAGAGAACCGCTAAAGGAACAACCTTTTTATCGTTTTGTGCAATCATCCTCCTAATTAGCAAGGTTATAACCGCTTATAGGAGGATGTTAGGCCGCACGACTCAAATCCCTGGTGGTATGGTAATTCCCGTAACCAAACTTAAATCATTTTAGCAGGGTCTATCGCTTTATCGAATTGCTCTGCGGTGAGATATCCCAAGGCAATTGCTGCTTCTTTCAAGCTAGTTCCTTCGGCGTGGGCTTTTTTAGCGATAGAAGCGGCTTTATCATATCCGATAATTGGGTTAAGCGCGGTAACCAACATTAAAGAATGATTGAGGTAATAATCAATTCTAGTACGATTAACTTTCAAACCGAGCACACAATGATCTGTAAAAGAACGACAACTATCACTTAATAAATAAATTGATTGAATTAAATTATAAATAATAACCGGCTTGAACACATTCAATTCAAAATTACCTTGCGACCCCGCTATCCCAATGGCCGCATCATTGCCCATGACCTGAACACAAACCATAGTCATTGCTTCAGATTGAGTAGGGTTAACTTTGCCGGGCATGATCGATGAACCCGGCTCATTTTCCGGCAGAATTAATTCTCCTAAGACACAACGAGGGCCTGATCCCAACCATCGAATATCATTG
>JAFEDN010000064.1 GCA_018241585.1 Pseudomonadota bacterium
GCAAAACATCAATATGCCGCCGACTGTAAAAATACCCGCCGGCACTGGAATGGGGTTGTTGTTTATGGCCGATGTCGCTATACCAGTTAGCGATGCTCGCTAGTGCTAGCAACGTTCCTGGTTTTGATCTCGAATTCCGGCGAAGCCAGGATTCGAGAATGAAAGGGGGGATCGCTCCGCTCTTCTTCCCTTTCCAACCCCATCAGGATAAGTATTGGTTTATTTTTTGTAAGAATTTATTAGTGTAAATTAGAGGTTAATATGACAGACAAAGCAGCATTTCGAGACGAAGAATATCAGTTTCCTCAAGATGATTACATCGAGGATTTGCATTTGGAGCCACCTGTTGCTGAACAGCCGGCGGAACCGTTGTTAAGCCATGAGGAAGAACCGGTTCAGAAATCAAAAAATATTTTGAATCAAATTTGGAATGGTAACCGGCGCATGGTGATTGCTGTTGGAGTAGCGGTAGTGGTGGTTTTAGTGTTTTCTGTGGCAAGAATTATCCATAAGCCGGAAGCTCAGGACACTAATCCCGCACCATCACAGACTGCTACACCAGCGGTAGTGCAACAACCTGTGGTTGATCCTCAAATATTGGATCAGCTCAATGGTTTAAAATCGGATTCTGCTAATAATAACGCAGTAATTCGGCAATTACAGGCGCAAATACAGCAGCTGACCATGGCGTTAAATCAATCACGAGCCCAGCAACAACAATTAAATCAGAGCATGATGGTATTGTTGAGCCAAGTACAGCAGCTTTCTGCCCAAGTCAAAATTTTGACATTACCTAAACCGGTGGCAGCTCCAAAATCAGTAGAAAAAACGGTGTCTGTTCCTCCAATCACTTATCAGTTACGCGCAGTGGTCCCAGGACGAGCTTGGATAGTAGGTTCCGATGGGCAATCGCAGTCTGTAGCGGTAGGCGATATAGTTCCTCAGTATGGTAACGTACAAAGTATTGACGCTGATGCTGGTGTAATTATTACTACCAGTGGTAAAACTATAAAATTTCAATAATCGCAATTTAAATAAATTGAGATAGCAATGATTAAACAAAGACTACCAAAACAAGCCATCGCCTTAAGCCTATTACTAAGTTTAGCCTGTTCGCCTGCCTTAGCAATAGATGTGGGCGATGTGCCACAAATTTTAACGCAAAATTTAAATTATGTGGCCGATATCATGGAAACCATCGCCATAATGTTGGGATTAGGCTTGTTTATTGGTGGTATGTTTCAGCTCAAACGTTATGGGGAAATGCGCACCATGATGTCATCTCAAACGAGCATTGCAGGTCCCTTGATGATGTTGTTGTCAGGGGTTGCGCTATTATGTTCGCCGTTAATGATAGGCACTCTATTGGTTTCTTTTTGGGGGACTGCCGGGGCTAGCGACTTACCTTATGAGGGGTCCACGGCAACAGGTTGGTCGGAATTTATCCCTCCTATCCTAATGTTGGTCCGTCTGGTAGGTGTCTTTTCCTTCATGCGGGGTTTTGTAACCGCGGCTCGAATTGGCAGCGGCCACACTCAGCCGGGGACCATAGGCAAAGTCCTTATCTATATTTTTGCTGGTATATTGTCCGTTCATATTATGGGCACTATAAAGTTGATTGAAAGTTTCTTTGGCATCAACATGACTTAATGTTATCTTAAGGTTTAAAGTGTACAATATTGCCTAATAGTACAGAATAATCCAAATAGTTTTAAAAAAATGAAATATTTAAAATTCAGTAACTTATTAATAATTGCAGCCGGTTTGTTAACTTTAAGTGCCGCTTGGGCGGATGCGACTTACATACCGATGACTGAAGTGGCGGCCGCGGTTGACAATACCGTAACCAGTTTAACCACGGTGTTGGTAGATGTTTCTATAATCGCAGGAGTGGGATTTGTGCTGGCGTCATTTTTTAAATTTCACCAGCATAGAATGAACCCGCACCAGGTACAAATCAGTCAAGGCGTTAGCCTACTGATTATCGGTTGTGGCATGATTTTATTGCCGCTATTAATACCAACTATTTCAACCATGGTATTAGGTGAAAAGGGAGCATCTACCGCCAAAGTGGGAAGCGCCGCTGCTGAGCAGTTAATTGGCAAACCTTCTGAAAATTACTAAATGGACAGGTATTTAATGATTTCTTAAGGGTTGTTAGGTATAATAGGTTTCAAGTTTAAAAGCTGATATTCAAACGAGGGTAATATGTTAAATAAAAGATCAATTTCAAAGCAAGCTTGGCTGATAGCTAAAATAACCACTCTTTTAGCAGTGATTGGTGGAGTAGTATTTGCCAGTTCAGCTTGGGCTGCGGCTACTTATGTCAATATTGGAACCATCTCTACTTCCGTGGACAGAACTGTTTCTGCGTTAGGTACGGTATTTACGGATATTTCTATTATCGCAGGTTTAGGTTTTGTGACCGCGTCGTTTTTTAAATTCCATCAACATAAGCAAAATCCGCAACAGGTACAAATGAGCCAAGGTGTCAGCTTATTGCTCATTGGCTGTGGATTAACTCTGGTGCCATTGTTAATGCCGACTGCCTCCGTATCAGTTTTGGGCGCCAAAGGTGCGACTAACGCCAAGGTGGGCGGTAAGGAAATCCACAACCTGATCGGCAGTCAAACATAACAAAAATTTACCTTCTATTGAAAATAAAGCCGGTTAGCAACCGGCTTTATTTATTGGTAACTATTCAGAGATATGAATTTGCAACCGCAGAACGGCCAAAAGTGGGCGTTCCTATCCGCCAGCTGACCAGTTACATTTATTCTAAGTATTTTTTAGGATATGCTTTAGCTATGTTCGAAATACGTTTGTCCGCTTCAGAAGTGAATTGGCGATTATTCATGACCCGCAAAAATGATCCAAAATTCCAAAATTTTGCAGAACGGGTTTTACAAAGAGATCGCTTTACCTGCTGTTATTGCGGCTTCCAAGCCAAGCAGTTGCAGGAAGTTATTAATTTAGATGGCAATTATCTCAATAATCGTCTAGACAATTTAGTCACTGCTTGTAATTTTTGCGCGCAGTGCTTTTTTTTGGAAGTCGTCGGCAAAAGTGATTTTGGCGGCGGGGTTTTGATCTATTTACCTGAAATCAGCCAAAATGAATTGAATGCTTTATGTCATGTATTATTCACCATGATGACCAGTGGTAATTCTCATGATGAGACCAATGCTCGCAACACCTATCGCAGTCTTCGTTTGAGGTCTCAAGTGGTTGAGCAAGAGTTAGGTGAAGGCTTAAGCAGCCCTTCCTTGTACGGCCATCTGTTAATCGATGCAGAAATCAATCCGAGCATTAAAAACGCTGTTAATCGAGAGTTATCGGACAAATTACGCCTGCTTCCTGATATTACCCGCTTTACCAGTCATTTAGAAACCTGGCTTTTGGCTGCACTCAAAGAGTGTGGATACAAGACATAGTTACAAAAGCGGGTGTTAACGGGTAGCGTCACTATTTGTTTAAATTTTAATGCGCAAGTCCTGTGACGTTTAAAGGTCCCTCTTGCGATCGCTCATCAGGAAAGGAATAATATTCGCATGTTTAAATTTTTGCTTAGTATTTTAAAAGGTTTTAACAGCTTTTGGGCATGGTTAAGCACTTTACTAAAACAAACCACATTATCCTATTGTGAACTGCAAACCGCTGATAGCCGTACCACTCTAGTCGCAAACGATGGTTCACTAGTGACCATCCTTCGAATTGAAGGTGTACAAATGCTGGTGGGCAGAGAAGAATTTCAACGCACTTTAGACGGATTACGCCAAACCTTACAAACGGTGATGTCCCACCCGGGGTATTTAATCCAAGTCTTTTTCAGCTACAATAAAGATGAAATCAAAGAAGTCATTTCAGAAATTTTAGCCCCGGCAGAAGATACAGCCCAACGATTGGGGTTAAAATTAGATGATCTATTTGAAGAAAGAATTAATTACCTTAGCAACTATTGCGCACACGAAGAAGTATACATTGCATTATGGACTCGCTTAGGATCATTAACTTCTGAACAAAGTAAACGTGCTAAAAAAGACAAAGCGCGTGATATCAAAAAAAATAAAATTCCTCCTTTTTTTCAAACTCAAAATATTCTTGCAGCCATACCCGATTTACGAGAAAGCCATGATTCCTTTGTACGCTCTGTAGAAAATGATTTTAATACTTGGGGAATCGTCACCCAATCTTTAGAGGTTCATGAGGCCGTTCATGTAATCCGAAAAAGTGCCGACCCTGAATTTACCGATCGCACCTGGCGGCCGCTACTCCCTGGCGATAAAATTACCATAAAAGAATTCAAACAAATGCGTGGTCAAATATCAGATATCACTTGGCCTTCTTTAGCGAGACAAATTTTGCCTAGAGATGCCGAGAACCTCGACCTTCGGACCAGCAGAGTAGGGGATAGAATCTACGCAACAGTCTTTATCGACTTATTTCCCAAAGACGTCCAAGGATTTGTTCGGCTATTTGCTAGGACTTTACAGACCCATATCCCTTGGCGGATTTCTTTTCTGATCGAAAGTAATGGTTTAGGGCATGCCGCTATTCGTTCAGCAATCGCTTCGATATTAACGATTACCTCCAGACAAAATAGACTAATAAGTGATTCATTGAAATTGCTCAGTTACATAAACTTAAGCGCAGATGACGCCGTTGTACGGCTTAGGGTGATCGCCGCCACCTGGGCTCCCGAAGGCGATATCCGTTTACTCCGTTCACGCGCTTCATTGTTGTCCCGAGCGATTCAAGGCTGGGGGTCTTGTGAAGTCACTGAAATATCGGGTGATCCATATCAAGGTGTGGTTTCTACCATGTTATCGGTTTCTACCAAATCGGTAGCTACACCTTCAATTGCGCCCATTTCTGATGTTTTGATCATGTTGCCATTATTCCGGCCTGCATCACCATGGACCCATGGCGCTATTTTGTTTCGGTCTCCAGATGGCAAACCTTGGCCATATCATCCGGGTTCCAGATTTCAAACTACCTGGATTGATCTTTTTTATGCCCGCCCGGGTTCCGGTAAATCGGTGCTATCCAACGCCATCAATTTAGCGGTTTGCTTGTCTCCAGGAATCAGCCGTCTTCCCAGAATTTCGATAATAGATATCGGGCCATCGAGTAGTGGCCTGATTTCTTTAATAAAAGATGCTTTACCGGCGAATCAAAAACATTTGGTGGCTTATCACCGGCTACGGATGCGTTCCGACTATGCGATTAACCCGTTCGATGTACAATTAGGATGCCGTTACCCCACTCCCCAAGAGCGTAGCTTTTTAGTTAATTTCTTAACTTTGCTGGCGACCCCTGTCGGTTCCGAAAGGGCCTATGATGGAGTCGCCGATATGTCCGGGTTGTTAGTTGATGAGCTTTATAAAGCTTTTGCCGATGATGGTAATCCTAACGTTTATGCTGCTAACGTCGATGAAGAAGTCGACGGCGTTTTAGAAGAAATTGGCTTTATTTATGATTCCCGCACTACCTGGTGGGAAGTGACCGACGCTCTATTTATTGCCGGCTTTACTAGACATGCTATGTTGGCGCAAAGACACGCCGCTCCGGTGCTGGCAGATGTAGCAGCCATTTGCCGGTTGCCCGCCATTACCGATTTATATAATCGTATTACTACGCCGACCGGAGAATCTTTGATTCAAGCTTATTCTCGAATGATATCCAGTGCGGTAAGAGAATATCCAATCATTTCACAAGTCACTCGTTTCGATCTTGGAGACGCCAGAGTAGTCGCTTTGGACTTGGATGAAGTGGCTCGAAGCGGCGGCGACGCAGCCAATCGGCAAACGGGTGTTATGTATATGTTGGCCAGATATGTGCTGGCTCGGCATTATTATTTAACAGAAGATAATGTCAGCGACATGCCTGAAGCGTATCGTGACTATCATCGAGCTAGAATTTTGGAAATCAGAGAAGACCCGAAACGAATCGTGTTCGATGAATTTCATCGAACAGCCAAAGTACAAGCCGTGCGTGACCAAGTGGTTCAAGATATGCGGGAAGGTCGCAAATGGAAAGTACAGGTCGCCTTAATTTCACAATCTTTAGAAGATTTTGAGGCGGTTATGGTCGAATTTGCTACTTCTATTTTTATTATGGAGGCTGGTCCAGAGCAAGCCGTGCAAAAAACCGCTAAGATTTTCGGGCTTTCACCTACGGCTCAGACTGCTCTACGCAATCGAGTCCACGGTCCTCGCGAGGGTGGAGCGACCTTCTTAGCACAATTTGCCACTAAGCAAGGAGCTCATACCCAACTGCTAACAGCAACTTTGGGGCCTGTAGAACTCTGGGCTTTAAATACCACCAGTGAAGATGTTAACGTTCGAAACCGGCTTTATCGGCGAATCGGGCCACGAGAGGCGCGTAAGCTATTAGCCAAACAATATCCCAACGGCACGGTGACTAAAGTATTGGAAGACCGGCTAGCAGATATAAAAGAAGAGGGAGGTTTGGTGGATGACGAAATTCGCCGCGGGATGATAGAAACTTTGATCGAAGAATTAATCCTTATTTACCAACAAGAAAGTGAAAAAAAATGAAAGCTTCCGCCTCTTTACCACGATTAATCAAAGCCTTGTTGCGACAACCCGTTGATCGCACACCCATCTGGTTAATGAGACAAGCCGGTCGATATTTGCCGGAATATCGCGCTCTTAGGCAAAAAGTTCCCGATTTTATGAAATTTTGTCATACCCCGGAATTAGCTGCCGAGGTTACGTTACAGCCCTTGTTACGATTTCCATTAGACGCCGCTATTCTATTTTCTGATATTCTAGTAGTCCCAGCGGCTATGGGCTTGGCAGTTGAATTTATCAAAGGGGAAGGACCTCATTTCCCGCAACCGGTGCGCAATATGTCAGATATTCAGAAACTGAAAACCGTAGGGGTAATGGAGCAACTGCAACCGGTGTTGAAAACGATTGGTTTAGTCAAACAACAACTCTCTACAGATATCCCCTTAATTGGTTTTGCCGGCAGTCCTTGGACATGTGCCACTTATATGGTTGAGGGAGGCAGCAGCAAACAATTTGCTGTCATTAAAAAATTACTCTATACCAATCCATTGGCGCTGCATGCTTTATTGGAACGATTAACCCAGGCAACCATTGAATATTTAAACGCACAAATCCATGCAGGGGTGCAAGTGGTGATGTTATTTGATACTTGGGGCGGGGTGTTGTCCCCAGCAGATTATGAAATCTTTTCATTGGATTACTTAAAAAAAATTTCCCAAAGTTTGATCCGCATAAAAAACCACGTGCCTATTCCGGTTATTTTTTTTACCAAGGGAGCGGGGCAATGGTTGGAGCAAATAGCCAATAGCGGCTGTGATGCAGTAGGTTTGGATTGGACTACGGATATTAAAGAAGCCCGCAAGCGAATTGGCAGTAAAGTGGCGCTTCAAGGAAATTTGGACCCTTGCATCTTGCTTTCAGACCCCGGAAATATTGCCCAAGCCGCTAAAAAGATTTGTAACGATTTTGGCAAAGGGTCGGGGCATGTGTTCAATTTAGGCCATGGGGTCTTACCTGAAACGCCTCCTGAAAATGTCGCTGCTTTAATAGCAGCGGTCCAGGGAATGGTTGAGTGTTAGTCATCCTGGGTACCGGTTTAGCCGGCTACATGTTAGCGAAAGAATGGCGCAAGCTGGACGCTCACACCCCTCTGGTGATGATTACTGCCGATGATGGGGCTTTTTATTCTAAGCCACTGTTGTCGACAGCTTTGACCCAATCAAAAACAGCAGAGCAACTGATTATCTCAACCGCAGACACCATGGCGCAGGAGTTAAATGCCCATATTTTATGTGGTGTAACAGTAAAGCAAATAGACCCCGCTAGAAACCAGATCATTCTCGAAGATCAATCGCAGTTAGCTTACTCCAAATTAGTAATAGCTTGTGGAGCGAAAAAAAATCGTCCCTCATTACAGGGTGATGCGGTCATTGATCTTCAAACGGTGAACAGCTTAGTGGAGTATCGTCGTTTTCGTCATTGGTTATCAGGGAAAAAGCACCTTGCCATTTTAGGTTCAGGATTGGTCGGCTGTGAGTTTGCCAATGATCTCATTAACATTGGTTATCAGGTGACAGTAGTTGCCCCTGAAGCTTATCCATTGGCTTCACTGTTACCTTTGGCAGCCGGGAAATTACTCCAAGAGCTGTTAAGCGAACAGGGAATCAATTGGCATTTAGATAGCTCGATGGAAACACTCAATTATTTGGGCCAGCAAATTAAAATCCAATTAACCAATCAAAAAGAATTAATAGTGGACGGTGTTTTTGCTGCCGCCGGTTTACAACCCGAAACAGCTTTGGCTAGTAACGCCGGAATTAGAGTGAATCGAGGAATCTGTGTCGATCGTAAATTACAAACCAATATCCCTGCTATTTATGCCTTAGGAGATTGTGCAGAGGTGGACGGTCAGGTGCAAATGTATGTGGCTCCCTTGCTGCAATGCGCCAAAGCACTCGCTAAAATCCTCAGCGGCGGCCAAGAGCCGGTAAATTATCCCATTATGCCGATTGTGTTAAAAACCCCGGCCCTGCCTTTGGTCTTTTGCCCGCCGCCTGCTGGAATGACTGGAGCGTGGCGGCAAGAAGGTGCAGGTCATCATCTAAAAATGTTGTTTTACGATTCTGCTGATCAATTAAGGGGTTTTGTGTTAGCGGGGGATAAAATAAGAGATAAAATGGTCTTAGCAAAACAATTACCTGTGTTGTTTTCAATATGATGACTGGTTGTTTATATGTGGTTTCCACTCCGATCGGTAATTTAGCCGATATCACTTTAAGAGCTTTAGAAATATTAAAATCCGTCAACTGGATAGCTGCCGAAGATACCCGCCATAGCGTGCGGTTACTGGATTTTTACCACATCCATACACCTTTAATTTCATTGCATGAACATAATGAAAAGCAACGAATTGCTGAATGGATTCCGCAATTGCACGCTGGCAAAAATATTGCGCTCATTTCAGATGCAGGAACGCCTTTAATCAGTGATCCTGGTTATGATTTGATTCAAGCAGCGCATCAAGCTGGAATTCAAGTCAGTCCCATTCCAGGCGCATGTGCCGCTATTGCGGCGCTCAGTGTAGCAGGCTTACCCACAGACCGGTTTATATTTGAGGGTTTTTTGCCTTCAAAAACCGCTGCTCGGCTCGAACGGCTACAAGCGTTAATCAAAGAAACCAGCACGATCATTTTTTATGAAGCGCCACATCGGATTGTTGATCTAATTCAGCAATTAACTTTATTATTTGGAGGCCAGCGGTCGGTCACTATTTGCCGGGAGCTAACCAAAAAATTTGAAACGGTTCACCAAGACCAATTAGCTTCTTTAGAAAAATGGTTGTCCGAAGATAGTCACCGGCAAAAGGGGGAGTTCGTGGTGATCGTTCAAGGGGCGCAAGCAGCAGAAAGCTCCGATTTAGAGGAAATAAAACATCTCTTAAAAACCTTGTTAGAAGAATTGCCTCTTAAACAAGCGGTAAAACTAACCTCTAAAATAACTCATTCAAACAAGAACTTTGTCTACGATTTAGCATTGCAGCTTACTAAATAAGTCTAGAGATCGTCAGGTACGCATTAGCCTCGGAATAAAAACGCTCACCGTAATCATTCACGGGGTAGATGGGAACGGCCAATATTGCTCCTGTAAGCAATTCGTTCTTGGTTACCGCTCATCACGCGACTGATCTTCCTGTCATTGCATTGAATAAATTGATAGTCTCAACTTAAGAAGCTGGGCTTAACCACCGGGGTGGTTGGCGACGGTATATCTTTTTTAGCCGATTCGGCATTAAATAGGGATTCGAGACTGCTCACTAACTGACGTGCCGTTGGACGCTGATCAGGTGTTCGGTTCCAGCAATCCCGTATGATTCGTTTAA
>JAFEDN010000065.1 GCA_018241585.1 Pseudomonadota bacterium
AGCCAAGTTTCTGTAATAAATCGCGGGTCATTTCACCTAAAGAGAGCGGCAAAATGTCATCCAAACGGCCATGAGCTAGGAAAACGGGCATTTCCCGGTTCGCCAATTGCTGATTATCGAACTGTTTGCTCAGGGGCAAGTAAGTCGACAGCCCTAGTATTCCGCCCAATGGCGATGAAAAACGCAGGCCGGTGTGTAAAGCCAATGCACCGCCTTGAGAAAAACCTGCTAAAATAATACGAGTAGCGGCAATGCCGGCCATCAATTGTTGTTGAATTAATTGTAAAATGGCTGCTTCGCTGGATAAAATGCCTGCACGGTCTTGTTCATTTAAATCATTAAGTGAATAAATATCATACCAGGCACGCATCACGAAACCGTTATTTAAAGTAACCGGGCGTTTTGGCGCATGAGGAAAGATAAAGCGAATACCTAGATTTTCCGGTAGTTGTAATTGGTGAATAATACCAGCAAAATCATGTCCGTCCGCTCCTAATCCATGTAACCAAATGACACAGGCGTCAACCGGTGCATCAGTTTCATGGGTGATGAATTCTAGTGGCTGTGACTTTTGCATAATGTGCCTTTTTAAGGGATAGTGGAATGAACAAATTTATCACTGTATTGATTTTTTTGTCCATAGCAGCAGGATTATCGGCTTGCGGACAAAGCGGGGCCTTAAAACTCCCGCCAGCCAATTCAGACCCGGTTGCCACTGCAACATCTACTTCAAATGAACAGGTCCAACCTTGAAAAAATTAGCTTTTACTAAAATGCATGGATTAGGTAATGATTTTATGGTAATCGATGCCACTAAAGTGCCTTTTTCCTTAGACGCGCGTCAGATAAAATCAGCAGCAGATCGCCGATTAGGGGTTGGTTTTGACCAACTGTTAGTGATCGGCCCTCCATCGAGTCAGGAAGCAGATTTTGACTATCTTATTTTTAACGGAGATGGGGTGCCTGCTGAACAATGCGGCAATGGAGCACGGTGTGTCGCTAGATTCATTACAGAGCGAGGTTTGAGCGATAAACGAGAACTCAAGCTTTTGACGGTAGGAAAAATAACCCTGGTTCGATTAGAACGTGATCAATCGGTAACAGCAGAAATTACCGAACCTTATTTTGAACCCAGTAAAATTCCTTTTCAAGCAGAGGATCAGCAGAAACCACCTTATGAGATAAAAATCGCCGGCAAGAGAATACAATTTTATGTGGCCGGAATCGGCAACCCGCATGCGGTTATTATCTCTGAACGAATCGATAGCGAAGAAGTACAATACATTGGCAGTCAATTGACGGTACATGCTCGTTTCCCGGAAGGGGTAAATGTCGGATTTATGCAAATAATCACGCCGGAGCAAATCAAACTTCAAGTTTTTGAAAGAGGGTCCGGAATCACCTTAGCTTGTGGCAGTGGCGCTTGCGCGGCTGTTGCAGTGGGGAGAAAGTTAGGTTTTTTACAAGAAAAAGTACAAGTAAATCAAACAGGCGGTGATTTATTGATCACTTGGCAGGGCCCAGGACATAAAATAAATATGCGGGGACCGGCTGCATTCGTCTATGATGGTGATTTGTTCTTGTAGAATAGTTGGTATACAATCGCGGTCTTTTTAAAAGTATTGACAGGGGGAATATTAAATGACCACTCGTTCAGTTAAAACAGCTAAATCAAAAGAGCCAAAGCCCACTCAAGCTGAATTAGGCTTTCTCGGAATTGCTCCATACGAGCTAGGCAAGGATGAGGAATATATGAACGCCAAACAATTGGCGCATTTCCGCAATATCCTGACCAAATGGAAACAGCAATTAATGGAAGAGGCTGATACCACCGTCTATCACATGAAAGAAGACGCGGCTTTATATCCCGACCCGATTGATCGGGCTAGTCAAGAAGAAGGCTTCAATCTGGAATTACGCACTCGTGACCGTGAACGTAAGCTGCTAAAGAAAATTGAGCAAGCCTTGGACAAGATCGATAAAGGCGAGTATGGTTACTGCGAAGATTGCGGTGCTGAAATTGGTATACGCCGATTGGAAGCTCGGCCGACTGCCATTAAATGTATCGATTGTAAGACTTTTGAAGAGATTCGCGAACGGCAAATGACCGAAGAGTAAATCCTAGTGCTCCTTGCCCGATGAGCGATCGCCAGGGAGAGGAGCGCGGAACGACTTTTCCCTTCATTTTAGAGTTTGGGATGGATCGGATATTTTTAAAGCAATTAGCAGTGCCTGCGATTATAGGCATTCATGAACATGAGCAACTTCAACCGCAAACGATTTGGTTAGATTTGGAAGCTCAAATTGATGCTTCTAAAGCTGCGGCTACTGATCATATTGCCTCGACGGTCGACTATTCGGCTATCTATCGTTATTTAAAAGATTTTATCCCAACGACTCGTTTTCAATTATTGGAAACCTTAGCGGCGGTGCTTGCCGATCAGTTGTTGCATTCATTTTCACTTTCTTGGTTACGTTTAACCATTACCAAAAAACCACAAGATTTATCAGCAGTCACAGGAGTTGGAGTGATTATCGAGCGAGGCAGGTAAATAGAATGTTAGCAGACTTTTTACAAATTAAGGGCATGGATTTTTTAACAAGAAGCTGAGCAACATGAATTTAACTTTACCTGAACCCGAAATTGCGGCACAAGAAATAAGCCGGCTGCTTATTCAAAGAATCTGTTCTGAAATATCCGAGCAAGGGCCGATTCCGTTTGCGCGTTTTATGGAATTAGCTTTATATGCTCCTGGATTGGGATATTACCGCAATGGTCTACAAAAATTCGGCGAGCAGGGAGATTTTATTACTGCTCCCGAATTATCGCCACTTTTTTCTCAATGTTTGGCCAGACAATGTCAGCAAATTCTGAGTCAGATTTCGCGGCCTAATATTTTAGAATTCGGTGCAGGCTCAGGGGTGATGGCAAGAACAATATTGCAAACATTATCTGAATTGCAGACTCTGCCGGAACATTATTATATTTTAGAGCTGAGCGCGGAATTGCAGCAGCGGCAACGTTTGCAGCTACAAAAGCATCTGCCGGAATTTTATTCCAGAGTGGTTTGGCTTCAGCAAATACCTGAGCATTTCACTGGAATTGTGTTAGCTAATGAAGTGTTAGACGCCATGCCGGTTCATCGGTTTGGTGTTTATCAAGGATTAAAAGAATATACGGTTGATTATCGGCAAAATAATTTGATCTGGCGGTTGGCGCCATTAAGTAATGCGCGATTGGCGCAAAGCATTGAGCGTCTTGGGAATTGGGATGAAGGCTATACTTCAGAAATTAATATGTTGCTACCGGGCTGGATAAACAGTGTGGCTCATAGTTTGGAGCAAGGAGTTATTTTGCTCTCCGATTATGGAATGACTGGTCGAGAATATTACCATCCGGATCGAGGATGCGGTACTTTAATGTGCCATTATCTTCACCGGGCACATGACAATCCTTTTTGGTGGCCTGGCTTACAAGATATTACTGCTCATGTAGATTTTACTGCCGTTGCAGAATCGGCTGTCGATAATCGCTTGGAAGTGTCAGGTTACACTCATCAGGCTGGATTCTTGTTAAACTGTGGCATTACCGATTTCATCACCGGCGCAGAGGACCCTCGTACCAGGCTGGACCTTAACCGTCAAATTCAGCGTTTGACTCTACCTGCTGAAATGGGAGAAGCTTTTAAATTTATGGCGTTAACCAAAAATTTTTCGGAAAAGTTATTGGGATTTAATCATTTTGATCAGTTGGCGAGATTATAATGCAATTAGCAACATTAAGATTTTATGGCGGTAATTTAAAGTTTTCAGCAGCTCATTTTACCATTTTTTCTGCAACCAAAAGAGAGGGTCTTCACGGCCATAATTATAGTCTGGAAGCCTCTTTACAAGCTCCCTTGAATCAACCTGGTCTGACTTTTGATTACGCGCTTTTTCGAAACAAATTATTGTTGTTATGCAAAAAGCTGCATAGCCGTTTTTTATTGCCGGCATCATCCCCCTATTTAGAAATAAATGACCAGCTGGAGCATTACCAAATCATTTTTAACAATCAATTTATGTTGCTTTTAAAAGAAGATGTTATTTTGATGCCGCTCAGTAATATTACTATTGAAGCATTATCTGGATGGTTTATCGATCAGTTGTTTCAAGATCAAGAATTTATCAATCAATATCGTATTCAGCAAATCAGCATTAAAGTTTTCAATGGCTTGGAGCATAGCGCAGAAACTCATTGGGCAGCGGCAGCCAACAATTCCCGGGGAACCGGATAGCAAGTGAAAAATGACCGCATTTTAAAGCGAAGCTGGAAATATGCGGGCTAGCTCTTCACGGATAACGGCTAGTTGTAATTGTTCCAGTGCTGAAGCAAATTCCTGACCTTTTAGTTCCTTCAATTGAAGCGGTTGGATATCAATCGATAATAGTTTTTTGATACAGACTTTTAAAAACTTTCCCATATCCTGGTTTGAAAAATTAGTTATGCAGTCGCAAGTGGTAATAAATTGTTCGAATCGTTCTTGGCGGCGGCGAGCGTCTGTCATCTTTAGCAGGGTTAAAATTTTATCAGGTTTGGAATTAGCATCAATTTGAGCATAAAGTCGCCACCCTTTAGATACCAGTACAGCTAAATCTGAATACTCGGATGGAATGCGTAGCCGTTTGCAGAATTGAGTCAAGTGATTTTCTGCAACTGCATGGGTCAAAACCGCAAACCGCACCGAGACCACAGCAGAGCGGTCAACAGCTCTTTGCAATGCCGATAAGACCTGGCCGGTTAATAATATCTCCGGAAATAATTTGTTGATTGCAGAGCATTCTTTTAGAACAAACAAGAATTTTTCGGGGTTGGAGCTTTCTAAAGCTCGTCGAAACTCCTGCCAAACCCGCTCGGGAACTAATGCATCCACTTCCCCATTTTCGACCATTTGCCTCATCAGTTCCATAGTTTGGGGATGGATTTGAAAGTGAGAGAACCGGGCTGCAAAGCGAGCGACCCTTAAAATTCTAACCGGGTCTTCCTGAAAGGCGGGTGAAACATGTTTTAAAATTCCTTGTTGCAGGTCTTGTTGGCCGCCATAGGGGTCGATCAATTGTCCTGCAATGGATTGGGCGATTGCATTAATGGTTAGGTCACGACGCTGTAAATCATCGATCAAGCTCACTTCGGGTGTACTGTGGAAGGTAAAACCTTTGTAGCCTTTGCCAGTTTTACGTTCCGTACGGGCAAGCGCATATTCCTCATGGGTATAGGGGTGCAGGAAAACAGGGAAATCTTTCCCAACAGGCTGAAACCCTTGTTTGAGCATTTCTTCGGGAGTGGCTCCGACAACCACCCAATCCCGTTCAGTAACCGGTAATCCCAGCAAGGCGTCTCGTACCGCTCCGCCTACTAAATAAATTTCCATAATTTAGTGCCTATTAATTTAAACTTTTTTTAAAGAATCTGTGTTATTCTAGCAAAGTGGAGTCAGTTGATGCGAGGATCATTCAAGGGTAATGGATTATTATCCTAGGCCAGGAGATATACGCTTACCAATATGTTCAAATTCGAAAGTAATACCAACCCTGTCACTACGAATGAAACATATAAGTCTATTAACTTGGTAACTATTCAGCCGGTGGATAGGAACGCCCAATTTTGTCTCAGATTTGACAAAAAATTGGCGGTTGTGCGGTTTGCAAGTTTATACCTCTGAACAGTTACTACACTTGGAATAAATATTGGCACATTAATGATTTTTATCTTTTTTCAAAAGGTCTTACCGAAACATTTTTTATCGAGGCTGTTGGGCCGTCTAGCTCATAGCCGTTGTCGAGTTTTTAAAAATTGGACTATAAAAATATTTATTAAATATTTTGAAATCGATTTATCAGAAGCTGTAGTGACTGAAATCGATCATTTTCCAAGCTTTAACGATTTTTTTATTAGAAAATTAAAACCGGAAGTCCGTCCTATCCCGAATGATCCCAAAATAATTGCTGCTCCCGCTGATGGAATTATCAGCCAAATGGGCCAAATCCAAAAAGGAAATTTGTTACAAGCCAAAAATCATCTGTATTCTTTGGAGGAATTGTTAGGGGGAGATATTGAAACGAGCCGGTTATTTCAAAATGGCCAATTTTGCACTATCTACCTTTCGCCTAAAGATTATCATCGGGTCCATATGCCTATTTCCGGTAAGTTAGAAAAAATGATTTATGTGCCTGGTAAACTTTTTTCTGTCAATCATAAATCTGTTAAGGGTATCCCTAGATTATTTAATCAGAATGAAAGAGTGATCTGTCTCTTTGAAACGGCTGCGGGTCCGATGACCATGATTTTTGTCGGCGCTATGCTGGTTGGAGGCATAGTGACTCAATGGTCAGGAAAAGTGTTGCCTGCTAAAGTCTCTTTCCCAGTTGAGCAAGCCAATACTTTGGTTTTTTTAAACCAAGGTGAGGAGGCTGGTTTTTTCCAATGGGGTTCAACAGTAATCTTATTGTTCGGTGAACAACAAATCGAATGGCGCGCTGACCTGAACTCAGGCGCTAGAATCAAAGTAGGCGAACGAATCGGTCTGCTCAATAATCTGTAATCGTTCACGGTGTAGAGGGTAACGGCCACTACAGCTCCCTATTTGGCGAAAAATCGCCCGAAAAATGCTCTCATACCTGAAGTTTCGGCCAACTTTTTGTCAAATCTGAAGCAATATTGGCCGTTCTACGTAGGCCTATTCATTCTCGTGATCGGTTACAATAGCCTTAAATGCTAAGCTCGGCAACCAGTTTTGGACTTGACCCCTCTGAACCTCTGTGTTAGATAATATAGTGAGTTTTTTATTTTAAATGATTAATAAATAGGGATCAATTTATGCGTAAACCAGGTAAAACAAAAAATGAAAGGCTTCCCTCATCATCGATACCAGAAACTTCAAGCCAGTCTACATTTCTGATAAAAAAGCTCACGTTGCCCAATATATTAAAGATATAAAAGTTTTTATAAATAACGCAGCCAAAGAGCTAAAGAGTGCAGCCGACCAATTTGAGCAATTACAATTTTATATTGCTCAACTCCTTGAACCTAATCCGGTAACTCTCATTTTCGGGGAAGAAGCAGATTGCTATGTGGTGAAGGGCGATATCGAATCGATAACCAAGGTTAAAAGCTTGGAAAGAACATATTTTCCTATCCCTGAATACTGGTACGATATCCTCTTCATTGATGAGAATGATGGATATGAGCAAGAGGAAGCCGGCGCTCTAGAGAACTATCTAATAGAAAACGAGATCATTCCCGAAAATTTGGAAATTGATTCTGAAGACAACGAATTACATCTTCCAAAGTTTTATATTGCTCAGATCAATGCTTATTTTCAAAATCGTATTAAAATAAATGGCTTCGAGCTAGACCCTGATGACGGCAGCGAAACTTATCGGAAAGCCAAAAGGGCTATGGATAAACATATCCCTGCTGAAGTCAAAGCAGGAATAACAGCAAAAGTAATAGAGGACACAGGGCTTTATCATACTTTTTTTTCTTTCTACGATGAGACTGCTACGATGCGTTCTTTTATATATTCTCGTTATCGTAAGGATTATGAAGCTATTTATGCGGATTATCTTGCACACCCCTGGTCACTGCCTTATGTTTATCAACAAGTTTTACAATTGGAGGCCAAAGAAAGAGCTAAAGCAACTGGGAGCATAGTTGTAACAGCTAGTCATTTAAATATTATTTTCGAACCAGAAGCAACGAAAGCATTACAGTCTGCTGCTACCAAAATAGTTTATGGCCCATTAGATATAAAAATAAATAAAGTAAATCTGAGGAAATTTAATGAAATAAATGAGCAATATTGTCAAATTTCAAAAAAGCTATATGATTTTATTCATAAATTAGATAAAAGTATTGCCCAAGTTTCGGTGCAAGTTCTTCCAGGAAATAATAAGTATTTAATTAAAGAGAAAACTGTCACTGCTCTTTATAAAAAAGTTGTTCCTGTAAGGTGTCGAAGCTCAAAAAATCCTAACGTATTTTTAAAAGACCCTTATTTCAATTATAAAACTCAAATGATTTGGGATAAATCAGAACTTAAGGGACAAAAATCAAGAGCCTGGATGCCTCATTTAAGGCCATGGGCAACTGACATTTTAGATTGGCCAAAGATATACATGGCTGTATACGAGTGCGATTGCCATGGTCACCATGATAGCTAGTAGCTCTAGTTATTGTGGCAGTGCCGCCGGAGTGCTGAAACATTCCGGCGGTGCGCTTATTGTGCCAAAGGTAACGGCCAAAAAGCAACCGAACTGTACATTTAGTGAATTCGATCATTATTTCTCTAAACGTAAGGTATGTGTCCCGATGACATGCATACACTGCAAGAAGAAATCAAACCCAAACGCTCCGCGATTGATCTTCACGGTAATACTATTGGCGCTATCAGAGAGGCCGATAGTTGCCAGTTTTTGGCTGAGTTCTCCATAAGAAACATCCTTTTTTTTCAATTCAGCTTTGAGTAAAGCCGAAGCTTTTTTGCGCCAACTCATGGGTTCCATAACAATACTCCTGTCATTTCGTAAAAATCACAATCATTACATAAAAGTAATAAAAATGTCAAAAAAGACTTGACAATAATTACATTTACGCTATAATTATTTCATAAAGGTAATATTAATTATCTTTAAAGCAGATAAAAATCAACTGGTTTGAATCTGAAACCAGACTAGAGAAGACAAGGAGAATGAAACAATGGACATCCGAGACGCTTACAAAATCTTAGAATTATCGGGCGTAGTCACTGCGGAAGAAATCACTAAAGCTTATCGTCGAGCTTGCATGAAGTATCACCCTACCGTAACCCCAGCGGTGAACACATGATGAAATTAATCAATGCGGCGTATGCCGTACTCCGGAATCAGGAGATCATTTGCATGTGGAAGAAGAAGCCAGCCCTTACGCGGAAATGCTCAACCAGGCGCTTAACGCGATCATGGGTTTGCCGTTAAAAATCGAGATTTGCGGCGCATGGGTCTGGTTGAGCGGGGATACCCGGCCACACAAAGAATTGTTGAAACAACACGGCTTCCGGTGGGCCCCGAAAAAAGAAAGATGGTTTTACCGGCCAGAGGAGTATAGAAGTTCTAACCGGGGTGAATGGAGCATGGAGAAAATCAGGACAAAATACGGTAGCCGACCCGTTTCCCCGGCGGCACGGGAACAAGACAAGCGTTTATCGGCGTAACTCGCAGGGATTAACCTGCCTGGCCGATACATCAATACATATTTATGGATTAATGTATCGGCTAGGCGAGTGAATCACTTTATCGCGTTAGCTTTATATGCCACCGCATCAGAACGTTAAGAAGCGAAGGGCAGGGCAGACATGCGGAGTATGTCGGAGAGAGCGCCGCCGCTGTATTTTGGAGAGCTGCAAAACCTGGCCGGCGCGGAACGCGGCGAAGCCGCCCAAAGGCTATCAGAAATTGTTATAAGGGAAGGCCAAGGAATGCTGCACGCTAGAGGGTAGAACCTTCTGAGTATCTAAAAGCAATGGTTATGATCATCCGGCTTGGCTTGCCGAGAAGCACCCGGCAGCCCTAACTACTTTTTTATTCTTGCCTGTTAATGTGAAGAGGTTGACAATGGATGTCTATTTGATATTGTTGGCGCATTGGGAAGGTCTGTAAAATGAATTCTGCTAAGAAAATGAAATTAGCTGCCGAAGAAAAAGAGATTGAAAAATATCTCGATATCAGTAAGCGATTATCGCCAAAGAAAAAGGCGCAAGAATTGGCGAA
>JAFEDN010000066.1 GCA_018241585.1 Pseudomonadota bacterium
ATTTCAACGTTTAGATCGTTTGGCCCAATTATAACGGTATGAATGGAGCGATAGCCGTTTGGTTTGGGTTTGGCAATGTAATCATCAAATTCAGCGGCAATCGGTTGCCAAGTAGAATGGACAATACTTAATGCTTGGTAACAATCTTCAATGGTTTTAACTAAAATGCGCACGGCGCTGGTGTCATAAATCTGAGTAAAATCAATTCCTTTTCTATGAATTTTCCGGTAGATGCTGAAAATATGTTTGGCCCGGCCGCTGATTTTAGTACTATGAACAGCACCATTTTTTAATATACTACGTAATTGCTCAATAAAACGAGTAATAAAAACTTCCCGGTCTTGGCGGCGCATGTTTAACGCTTGGGAAATTTTCTTATATTCAGTGGGATTTAAATATCGAAATGACCAATCTTCCATTTGCCATTTAATATGGCCTACCCCCAATCTGTTAGCCAGCGGGGCATAAATTTCAGATACTTGCTGTGCTATTTTTTGTTGCTGGTCAGGAGCGCCTTTTCTTAATCCTTTTAATAGAGCAAGTTGCTCTGCTAGTTTTATTAAGACAATGCGCACATCATCGACCATGGCCAAACACATTTTGCGGATATTATCTGCTTTTAGCCCTTTTCTTTGGTGTCCGATCTGTTCTATGGCATCCATTTTTTCTACGCCCAGGGCTAAGTTGCTTACTGCTAATGGGACGTAAATTTCTATCTGCTCGAAGCTCGGATGTAGATGATGCAGGGTAGGGAATAGTATGCTTGCGGCGATTGTTTGGCTGTCGCAATTCAATGGCAGTAATTCTTCGGCAATTTTCAAGCCGAGTTCTAAATCACCGCCCAGCTGATTAACTAGAAGACACGCTTTAGTGAGTAGCTCGAAATTTAATTTTTTACTATAGCTTGGTTCATATCGAAGCAACCATTCTTGATACGAAATCGCTTCAGGCATGATTAGCCCCTCAGTTCAAATAAGGCGATGGCTTCTGCATGTTGGGTGTGAGGAAACATATCCATAATTCCTGCTTTTTGCAATTGGTAATGATGATCTTGCAGAAAAACGCAGTCTCTGGCAAGAGTAGCTAGGTCGCAGGAAATATAAACAATTCGCCGGGGCCGCCATCGATCAATCGATTCGACGATATTCTGGGCCCCGGAGCGAGGCGGGTCTAACAGGATTTTATCATATTGTCTTTGGGACCATGCGGCTGAAAAATCTTTTTGAAAAAGATCTTGGCAATAAAATTCACAATGGCTTAATTGGTTTAGGCGGGCGTTATGAGTAGCCTGCGTTACCGCGGCTGCGTCACCTTCTACACCAGTCACGTTAGCTCCCCGTTTAGCTATCGGTAAAGAAAAATTGCCGATTCCGCAAAATAAGTCCAGGATACGGTCGTTAGGTTGACAATCTAATAATTCCAGGGCTAAATCAATCATTTTTACATTAACGCTTGCATTAATTTGGATAAACTGCAAGGGTTGAAACTCGAGTTTTAAATCATAGCGGGGAAGAACATAATATAGTGGATCAGCTTGCTCAGGATAGAATAATTGAACGCTATCTGTGCCATGTCTTTGAAGATAAATTCGCAGTGAATCATTACCCCGGGTTTTAGCAAATTCTTTAATTAAAATAAAATCTTGTGAGCTAAAATCAGCTAGATGCCGGATGATTAAGGCAACAGCATTATCTCCGGCGGCGACTTCAATTTGTGGAATTTGGTCTTTGATAGAAAGAGCAGTAATCAATTCAGCTAATTCATTTAGGTGTTTACCTACGGCTGGAATTAATACTTCGCATTGATGACAATCGGTGATCAACCGGCCTTGCCGTTCACGAAAGCCGATAACTAGCTTATTTTTCTTAGCAATAAATTTAACTCCTAATCTGGCCTTACGCCGGTAACCCCAACTGGGGCTGGAGATAGGAGTTAGCCATGCTAAGGGTGCTGTTTTTGCCTGATATTTCAGCAGGTTTTGCAAAGTTTGTTGTTTATGACCGAGTTGTTCAGGTAAATCAAAATGCTGTAAGCTGCAACCTCCGCAATTTCCAAAATGACTGCAGCGGGGCTGTTGCCGATGGGGGGAAGGATTTAAAATTTCGATGGTTTCTGCTTCATCAAATTGATTGCGTTTTCGGACAATCTGAAATTGAACTATTTCGGCTGGTAAGGCTCCTGAAACGAAAACTGTTTTCCCATTGACTCGTGCAACACCACGCCCATCATGGCTCAGATTTTCAATAGTAGCAGTGACCGGTTCCATTATTTTTTATTGAGCATTTCTTGGCGTTTGGTTTGAACCATTTCAATGGTGGTCGCGTATAACTCTACATCACGAGGTGTTTCTTTAAAGTAACGATATTTACGAAGCGTCCCTTCCTTTGCAAAACCGAGTTTCATTAAGATACCGATTGAAGCAGTATTTTCTTTGAGGGTCAATGCTTCAACTCTGAATACAGCTAATTTTTCAAATGCAAAATCGATAACTTTATTCAGCACTATTTCCATAATTCCCTTTCGCCAATAAGCTTTGGCTAAGTCGTAACAAATTTCTGCCCGGTGATGGTGATTGTTCATATACAATCCCACTGAGCCGATAATTTTATTATTATCCCGGCGAGCCAAGGTCCAATAAAAGCCTCTTTTATGATAAAACAAATTACGGCAATAATGTATCTCGGCATTAGCTTCTTCTAAGCTGGTCGGCACTGTTGCCAAGATGTAGCGGGTCACTTCAGGGTCCTGGCAATAGTATTCAAAGAAAGGCCGAGTGTCGTCATCAGATTGCTCCCTTAGAACATAATGGTCATTGATGGTGATGGTTGGAAAGGGTTTCTGATACGCTTCATAAATCATGAAAAAATCTCCTCGACATTCTCCGCTCGCTTGCGATTGCATATTGCGACAGGTAATATACCACATTAATCTTAAGAAAAAATTAAGGTAGCTTAGGATAATTACAAACTAAGACTTATTTAAGGAAGGAGAATTGCCATGAGCAGAGTCGTTGTACGACGGGAAACCAATACAGCAATAGGGGTGTTTAAGGATGTACACCCCTTATTGCAACGCCTTTACCAATCCAGAGGAATTGCTTCAGAAAGTCAAATAAGCCGTGAATTACCTGATTTGTTGCCCTACCAAGACATGCTCAATATCCAAGAAGCTGCTGCTCGATTAGCCAATGTTATCCAGACAAATCGCCGAATAGTGATCATTGGTGATTTTGATACCGATGGCGCCACCAGCACGGCAGTCGCCATTTTAGCGCTTAAAGCAATGGGCGCTAAAAATGTCGATTTTCTAGTCCCTAATCGTTTTATTTATGGTTATGGATTATCACCCGGTATTGTCGACTTGGCTCATCAGCAGAAACAACCTGATTTAATCATGACGGTTGACAATGGTATTTCCAGTCACGAGGGAGTTGCCAGAGCTAGGAATTTAGGAATTGAGGTGTTAATTACCGATCACCATTTACCGGGCGAACGTATCCCGGAGGGTGCAACTATTCTCAATCCTAATCAATCAGGAGATCGATTCGCCAGCAAATGTATTGCAGGTGTAGGGGTGGTTTTTTATTTGATGCTGGCTTTACGTGCTCGCTTGGAAGATCAGCACTGGTTTACCAGTAATAATATTTCTCGGCCCAATATGGCCCAGTATTTGGATTTAGTAGCTTTAGGGACGGTAGCGGATGTGGTGCCGCTGGATAAAAATAATCGTATTTTAGTTCATCAAGGTCTTAGACGTATCCGTTCTGGAGCTACTCATTTAGGAATTTTAGCGTTGTTGCAACTGGCGAATCGTCACCCATCGAGATTACAAGCGGTTGATTTAGGTTTTGTGTTGGGTCCGCGGTTGAATGCTGCCGGCCGGTTAGATGATATGTCTTTAGGAATCAATTGTCTGTTAGCGGATAATCCGGTTATCGCCAAGCAATATGCAGAAAAGCTTGATGAATTAAATTGTGAACGCCGGGCGCTTGAAGCGCAAATGCAGCAAGAAGCGTTTGATATCGTCCAAAATTTAAAAATGAATAAAAAATTGCCGCTAGGTATTTGTTTGTACGATGAGACTTGGCACCAAGGAGTGGTCGGTTTAGTGGCTGCCAGAGTTAAAGAGAAATTTCATCGTCCGGTAATTGCTTTTGCTAAAGGTGAGGATGGTTTGCTGAAAGGATCGGCTCGTTCAATTTCAAATTTAAATATCCGCGACACCATTGAGCGAGTGGCAATACGCTATCCTGACCTAATAACAAAATTTGGGGGACACGCCATGGCTGCCGGTTTGAGCTTGGAGCCATTTAAATTTGAAGAATTTGCGCAAGCTTTTTCAGAAGCAGTTGCAGAAGAAGTGGGTCAGAATGAATTATGTCATAAGCTTTATACCGATGGGCCATTAAATGAAGATGAGTTTACTTTTGAAGTTGCTGAAATCTTACGCTTTGGCGGCCCTTGGGGCCCTGGTTTTCCTGAACCATTATTTGACGGCGAATTTAAGCTCATTAACCAGCGGTTGGTAGGCCGGAGACATTTAAAAATGGTTCTGCAAGCTCCTGGTAGTGATCAATATTTGGATGCCATCGCTTTTAATGTGGACCTTACCCAGTGGCCCAATTATGATTGCACCAGCATTCGATTAGCTTATCGCATGGACATTAATGAATACCGGGGAAGGAAAAAATTACAATTAGTTGTTGAGGAAATCTTATGAAAACTAGAGGATGGCGGCAGTTTATTGAGTTGTGCCGTCATGCCCATTCCGAGGAAGAACTGGAAAGATTATTTGAATTACTGTTTACTTTAGATGAGCAGGAGCAACTGGCTACCAGAGTAGAGTTATTGCGGGCCTTATTAAAAGGGGATAAACCGCAACGAACTATTGCCGAACAGTTAAAGATCAGTATTGCCAAAATTACCCGGGGCTCGAACGCTTTAAAAACTATCAGCCCCCAGCTACGTCAATTTCTGCAAGCTCATTTGTAACCGTTCCCATCTACCCCGTGAACGATTACGACCATTTATAGGAGTTCAAGTCGCATTTTCCGGATGGTCCTGCACATAAATCAGAGCAACCTACGCCAAAGGAAACGAAGGTTTTAACATAATCTTCCTTGTATTAATTATTGACTTGAGTCAGTCTAACAAAAATGTGTTAGCTCAAGCGCAAGATAAATCAAACGATCAGCTCCTTAGCGTATCCTGCGAAGGAGCTGATTGTTTGTTATTCATCAATGAAAAACAGTCAATTTAAGAACAACTTCCGCTATGATTAATATCCCTAAAATGCTCGATAAGATCTTAACTCTTCTTGGTTTACTGGGTGTTAATATTAATTTTTTCATATTATTACCTCCGCGCCTATAGTATTTACCTCTCATTGCGAACTATAGCACTTGGGGTTATGAAGGCAAGTAATCTGAAACCTATTTTGATTAGCTCCTTTTTTTAAGTCTTTGAATATAATAATTTTATTTTATATAAACCCTTTTATTAGTAATAGGAGCAGGGGTTGTGCAAGTATTTCCTACCCAGATTGGGTTTATTTCATTAGTGCTTTTTTATGTTTTCGACAGCGAGAAATGATGTTTCAAATAGGGTATTGGGCTATAATTATTGGATGCCTAATGACAGGAGTAGAGGTTATGATCAAGAAACCTGATTTATCCGAACTGACTAAGAAATTTGATTTAAATAATATTGTTGGACAGATTAAGTCTTTATTGAATCCGGAAGGGGAAACCCCTCAAGTAGACCCGAGTGATGCAATAGGTGCTAAAATTGCCCAATTGAGTCTGATGGCTCAACAAATAGCTCATATGCACGAGCAATTGGCGCGTGATTTTAAGGCCGCCAATCAATTATTGAATGATTTATTCAAAGACTTAGAAGCTTTGAGAAATCCCTCTACGCCGCCGCCGGCTTCTAGCTCCGGCTCAACCGGTGACATTAAATCAGACGAATAGCCAGGCGTTCAACAGTATTGACTATAATTTGAGTGGTTTTATCCAGTTCGATGTTGACTCGATCGCCTACCTTGCGGTTTCCAAAATTGGTTACCCGTAAGGTTTCTGGAATTAAATGAATATCAAAAAAACCTTTGGAATCCGTATTGCCGACGGTCAAGCTGGAGCCATCTATTGCAATAAAACCTTTTGGTAAAATGTATTTCATCCATTCGGAAGGGCAACTGAAGCAGAGGGAGAGATTATTGGGGGAAGGCTTAACTGCAGCTATGGCCGCCATTCCACAAACGTGACCGGCCAGCTCATGACCGCCGATTTCTTGACCGTAATATAAACTTCGTTCAATACTCACTAGGCGGCCGGCAGCTAATTCAGATAACGTCGTTAGTTTTAAAGTTTCAGCCATCGCAGCAAACAATACGTCTTGATTTTTGATTTCACAAACGGTTTGACAAACACCGTCTACATTAACGCTTGCGCCGATTTTTAAACCTTCGAGCAGAATAGAGGATAAAGTGACCGAGTAGTTGATCAATCCAGGCTTTTTTTCGACATGCGAAACCGGAAATAAACCTTGGGTAATACCACTATACATGATGGCTATTTTAACTTTAACAGTTGTTCAAAACAAGGATGTTGCTGGAGCTGTTCAATGGTGACATTCAATAATTGCTGAAAAGGTGGTAGACCTTTAAGTAACTTCGCACCATAGGCTTTACTATATAAGCGTTTATCTAAGATTGTAATCAATCCGATGTCATTTTCTTGTCGAAGTAAGCGCCCGACATATTGTGATAAGCGGATTCCGGCAGCGGGAAGTGTTGCCAGTGCAAAAGGGTCGAGTTGATTTTGCACCAGCCATTCAGTGCGTGTTAGTTCCACTGGAGAATTGGGTACAGCAAAAGGTAACTTATGAATAATCACATGCAAACATAATTCTGCAGGCAAATCTAAACCTTCACCTAAAGAAGTTAAACCGAATAAAATCGACCTTTGTTTGGCTTCAATTCTTTTTTTATGAGTGGCGATTAATAGCGATTTATTGAATTGACCTTGCATTAAAATATCGGTGCGTAATTCGGAAGGCATTTCTTGATACATCTTTTCCATATTCACCTTGCTGGTGAATAATACCAATGTTCCGCCGTGGGCCAAAATTATTTTAGGCAGTAATTTGCTGGTTTCTGAAAAATGTGATTTTTGTTCAGGTCCTTGAGGAGCAAATTGCATTTTGGGCACAAACAATAGTGATTGGCCATAATTTAAGATACTCTCTAAAACCGCCTCGCTGACCTTTTCATGATTACTTACCCCAATTTTTCTTTTAAAATCGTTGAAATTTCCCATGGAACGAACTGTCGCCGAACACAATAAACTGCCATGCTCCATTTTATCCCAGAATAAATTTTTTAGTTGCTGGCCAATGTAAATGGGCGAAACATGACAGAAAAATTGATGGTTTCGATTGTTAACAAACCACTTGGCCAAAGGAGGCTGCTTTGGTGCTTGTGGTTGGCAAAATAATTGAAACGTTTCACTTAAATTATTAATTCGGCTTTGAAGAAAACCTATTTGGGCTACCAATTTTGACAACAACAGTCCGGCTTCACTTTGAGCGCTGATGGTTTTAAGTTGATTTTGGCTGTCCTCTAAAATCTGCTTGATTTCATTTTCAAAGAAGCTGCCGGCTTGAGCGATATCTTTGGCTAAATTGAAGATATCGGTTTGTTGTTCGCTACACCGCCATATTTTAATGTTGGCCATATCTTCAACGAATAATGCTAAATTGTTTTGTAAAACTTGCTGTAAGTTTTGTAATGCCTGCACGAGTAATTGAGCGCGTTCATGAATAATCGAATGTTTGGCAGCAGGAATCACCTGATTTTGTGAAGCTCTATGGACCACACCCAAGCATTGATTGATCCATTCAATGGAATCGAGCAGCGGGGCTGAATGAGCAAAATGATCGATGGCTTTTTCTGGCAGATGATGGCATTCATCGATGATATAAATACTTTTTGACATTTCGGGCAGTAACACGCCGCCTCCTAAACTCAAATCAGATAATAGCAGGCTATGGTTAGTAATCACAAAGTCGGCATGTTGCCAAGTTTCACGAGCTCGATAGAAAGCGCATTCAGAAAAATAAGAGCATTGTTTCCCGGTGCAGCCGGCGCTATCGGTACTGATTTTCAGCCATTCGCTATCTGAAATGGTCAACCCTAATTGGTCTCGATCGCCGTCCCATTGCTTTTGCTCCAATAATGAACGTAATTTTGGTAAATAATCATTGGCGCTGAAAATATCCAATTGTGGTTCATCATCATATAGCCGAGCATGACAAAGGTAACGCCTTCGGCCCTTAGCTACTGCTGCGGTTATATTTTTCTTTAAAATTTTTCTTAATAACGGTATATCTTTTTGGATTAATTGCTCTTGCAGCGCGATCGAGGCGGTACTGACCACAATAGTTTGTTGTTCTTTTTTAGCGTAATACGCTCCGATACAATAACTGATCGTTTTCCCGGTTCCGGTAGGAGCCTCCAAGCAAAGGATTTTTTGATTGATTAATCCGGAGTAGGCTGCTTGGATCATAGCCAATTGTGAAGGTCGTTGAGTTAACCCAGCATCGATTAATTTTTGAGCAATTATTTGCAAGTCCATACGTCATTATACTGAAAATTTTATCAATTGAGCGGATTGATTATTTTTAGGCCACGAATAACTTGTTCATTAATTTAATGGAGTCAGGCAGGGGCATGGGTGCAGAAAATTTGCGAGCGGCTACTCAGGCAGGTGATAACTGCTTTTTTTCTTTAACATATGGTAAAGTGCAGACTTAAAAAGGAGATATTATGAAGACAATGACATTGTGGGTGTTAGCGGCTCTGTTTATTTTCCCTACATCGCTGCTTGCTGCTGACCCAAATACCAATTCAGAGCCTGTATTGCCTGAACCGGAAATAGCGGTTCCGTCACTCAATGCTTCGGCAGAACAAAAATTGCCTGAAATAGCCCAATCTCCTGTGAATACCGAGCAAAATGATTCTCAAAAGGAGGCAATGGCTTCACAAATAAAGCAAATGAGTGACACTACGGCTACTTTGTCTCAGACAGTAGACAACATAAATCAACAGGTGGCTAGTCTAAAAAACCAATTAGCCGGCATTCAGTCACAAAATAATCGTTCACAACAGCAAATCAAATTAATCATTTATTCGCTTCTTGCGTTAACATTATTAATGCTGGTATCGATGGGATTTGGATTAAGCAAGCGGCGGCGGCAAGCTGATCCGCCGGTTACACCTCAAAAAAATGAATCTAAAGTGTCTCAAAGTGAGTATGATTTTATGAGCAGCAGTGAAGCAATACCGGCCAAGTTAGACCTGGCCCGAGCGTATATGGCTATGGAGGATTTTGTAGCTGCCAGAGAAACTTTAGTGGACATTTTAAATGAAACCAATGAAGAGTATCATCCTGAAGCAAGATCATTGTTAAACAAAATTAAGGAACATTAATTAAGAGAAAACCAGGATTCAATCATACCTGGTTTTCATGAGATGGTTTGAAGATGGAGCACATACAACGTATTGCTTTTTGTGTACGCTATGATGGTTCTGCATATCATGGGTGGCAAAACCAAGAAGGTTTGATGACGGTGCAACACTGTCTGGAAAAAGCTTTCTCTTATGTAGCTGATCATCCGGTTACTATCATTTGCGCCGGCCGAACCGACGCCGGAGTTCACGCGACAGGTCAAGTGGCGCATTTTGATACTTATGCCA
>JAFEDN010000067.1 GCA_018241585.1 Pseudomonadota bacterium
TACTCCCTAATTTTTAGACCACTGAGAGAGATATAAAAATTTGTTAAACTGGTCTTGACATTGAGGAGTACCTTAAGTATCCTATCTCGAGCCAACCCAGTTTAGTGAGAGGCAGCGGGAATCGCTGGTTGCGCTATAGTCTAATTGTTACTTATTTCTGTTCATGATATCCTTGTGCGTATGTAGGTTATACAATCTTGTCGAGCTTCCATTTTGCTTAATTTTTAATTTATAAAATTTGATATGGAGATTATACTTATGAAATTGGATATTTCTACTTTCTCCTCATCCTCTCTAATACCATCATCGTCATTACAACGATCTGCATTAGCTATCATCGAAGAAATATTGAACATAAAATGGCCTAGCCCAAGTTCTCAGTTTCGAGAGATGGATCGGGCGGATGAAGAAACCCAACAAGCATTACAGAATGCTTATCAAAATTATATCGAAACTCCTAGTAAAGAAACTCGAATTCATTTGCTGCAGTCTTTACAAACCAAGATAGCAGCCGTTAAAAAAGATTACCAACACGCTGTTACCCGACAACAGTATTATATTGACCAGGCAGCTCGTGAAGCTCAAGACATTGACAGTGTAAGTTGGGGTGAATGGTTGGTTCGAGGGGCCCAACGAATAACAGGCTATGATAGCCTACAACAACAAATCTACTACGAAAGCATCGCTAAGGATCGTCTGGATAAGTTGGAAAGATTGGCCTATGACTGGCGGCAATTATACGAAAAACCAATCAATGAAGAACATGCTAAAAACACTGAATCGGAAAAAACTGAGTCGAAAGAAGATGAGGTCATTGAATTAAATACTGATAGTGCTATTAAAATTGCTCAATCATCTCAGCACACAAACAGAAAATTATTGATGACACCGAATTCAGAATTCATTGTTAATACTGATGCTTTTTATAAAAAAGAAACTGAAAATAATGAAATTAAGCAAAATATGTATTCTGGTAAAAGGCAGCTTTTTTCTAGTAACAACACTTCTCAGTCTAATGAAACACACCTGCAATTTCCTCCAATTGTTGAATTATCTAGCTTAAATGGCACAAACGGCTTTAAGATTGATGGGGAGGTTAACAGCGAAAGTGGCGCTTCAGTTAGCGGAGGAGAAGATGTAAACGGTGATGGTTATTCTGATGTTTTAATTAGCGCTTCTGGTAATTCTAATAATGGCTATATTGGTCGTTACTACGTATTATTTGGAGGGCCTACTATTAATAGTGATAATGGTATATTTTATTTAGAAAACCTAAATGGAAAGAATGGTTTTAAAATAGATGGTGTACCGTCTTCTAACTCCCTTTCGATTACTACAGCAGGTGATGTTAATAAGGATGGGTATATGGATTTATTATTAGGGAGTAGTAGTCTTGCGTACGTGGTTTTTGGCGCTTCAAATATTGGTAACAATGGATCGGTTTTATTATCGACTTTAAATGGCACCAATGGTTTTAGAATTGACACAGGATTAAAAATAGATAGTGTTAGCGGGGGAGGAGATATTAATGCGGATGGATATGCGGATATACTACTTGCAAATTCGTATGGCGGGGTTATTTATACTTATGTCATATTTGGTGGATCATCAATTGCGCCTGGTGGGCAAATATCAATACCCTGGTCAAGTTTAAATGGTAGTATTGGATTTGAGATTGATGGTGAATCAAGCAGTGGTGCAGGTAATGCAGCAGTCAGTATTGCTGGAGATATTAATAGAGATGGGTATGCAGACATATTGATTGGAGTTCCTTATTTCAATGGTTATATTGGTCGCAGTTATGTAGTATTTGGTGGGCCTGACGTTGGGGGATCGGGGAAATTACTTTTATCTAGTTTAAATGGAACGAATGGATTTAAATTAGATGGCGAAGGAAGTCAGTATGAAAATTATAGGAGTGGGGCAGCAGTCAGTAGCGCCGGCGATATTAATGGTGATAACTATACTGATTTTTTAATTGGTGCTTCGGGGCATGATTATTCTGGAGGAGGCCGCACTTATGTAATATTTGGTGGTTCAATGGTAGGTAATGGAGGATCGTTGCCATTGTCTAGTCTTAATGGTGTGAATGGTTTTAAGATTGTGATTGATAAGGGTGAAAATAGTGAGGGAGTTGTTAGTTTGGCAGGGGATATTAATAAGGATGGGTATGCCGATATATTGATTAGAGGTGGTGATGTCGGTGTCGGTTATGCAGTATTTGGAGGACCTACCGTGGGCAGCAATGGATTGCTTTTATCATATGTCCTTAATGGAGCAGATGGTTTTAGATTTGAAGATGAGACAGCATTTTCTGGACTAGGAGGGGTCAGTACTGCAGGAGACGTGAATGGAGATGGATATACAGACTTCGTAGTTGGGAATTACCTTTACAATAATAACTTTGCTGGTCGTACCTACGTCGTGTTTTCAAATGGCAAATTTCCATATTCGCCGCCACTGCCACCATATTATTCACCTTCTCATGATATATATCTTACCTTTACTGGAATTGTCATAGTGTCCGCTGTTGGAGGTGCTATTGCTGTAGGATTATTGGCTTGCTGTTTTTATTGTGCCTGTATTCGCAAGAGGCGTGCGCAAAGACGGGAGGTTCTTGAAGCAGAAGCTTTAGAGGACAGCAAGCCAGCATATCCACTTCAACCTATTCAGCCGGTGCTTCCTTCCGTAACACCACCTGTTTATTTCGTGCCCCAACCTACCCCTTCTATTATATCTATACCAGGTGAGCTGACGTATGAGCAAGAGCAAAAGCTTTCGAGTGCGCATAACTTAGAGCCTTCTCCGAGGAATATTCCATTACGATCTATTTCTATTGCCTCAGCCAGTCAATCGGGAAAGTTAAGCATTGAATCAGTCAGTGATCTTAAGATGTCCAATCGCAGTGATATCACTATTCCTGCTTATCAATTGATTGATGAAGTGGGTGAGATGAAAATATCTTTGAGCATAGCATATAAGGATTTGGAGTTTGATGAAAAAGATAAATTAGGAGCCGGCGCTTATGGAACAGTTTATAAAGGCACTTACAAATTTAATGAAGTAGCAATCAAACAATTAAACTCCCAACATTTAAGTGAAGCAGCATTGGATGAGTTAAAGTTGGAAGCAGGTATTTTGGGATCAATGCGTTCTGACTACATCGTTGAGTTACGAGGAATTTGCCTGGAAGCACCCTATTATTGTTTAGTGATGGAGCTGATGCCAAAAGGTTCTCTTTATGGTTTATTGCAGAACTCACCCGATTTACCTTTGTCGGTTCGTTATCGAATTGGTTTAGATGTGTGTTATGGCCTGTATCACTTACATGAAAAAAATATTCTGCATCGAGATTTAAAGAGTTTGAACGTCCTATTAGATGATCGCCTGCGGGCCAAAATTACTGATTTTGGTCTATCAAAAATGAAATCGGAGATGGCGAGTTCCAGCTCGACTCAAGGTATGAAAGGAACTTTAGGTTGGATGGCGCCGGAATTGTTTGCCGAAAAACCGCAACCCAGTGCTGCAGCAGATATTTATGCATTTGGCATGGTACTATGGGAAATGATGGTCAATCCTTATCGTATTCCTTTTCAAGGTTTGGCGCCGGCTTCATTAATCACTGCTAAACTGACGCGAGGCGATAAACAAGAAACGATTTCCGAGTCTTGTCCACCTAAAATAGCCCAATTAATGCGTGCCTGCTGGCAAGAACAGGACAAAAGACCTCCCGCTAAGGTATTAGCGAAGAGCTTAAGTGCTTTATTTAAAGCATCTCAAGAACAACCTCCACTCAATGAGACAAAGATGCATGATAACCCCATACGAAAAGTATCTAATAATCAGCTTACCCTGCTTCAGAGCACTTCTCCGGTAGTGCGGTCTAGCTTGGTAACCGCAAGCCCATCAGATAATCTCATGGTAAATAGCTCATTAATGACTGTTGGTGTCTAAATTCTACTCCTTGCCGTCTATTAAGTGTCACCGGTAAAGTAATTTTACCGATGAGATGTTGCTACGTTAATCAACGTAGCTAAGATGAGATTTTATAATTAATAGGCAAGGCTACCGTAATCGTTCACGTAATGGCGTCAACTTAAGCTATGATTCAATCGTTTAAAAATATCACTGCATGATCTAAGCTCTTCCAATTTAAGGAAAAATTTATGCAAGGAAGAGATTTTGTTTCGCCTTTGAATACGCGATGTTGATTAGCCCGTTTAATATGACAAACTTTCATCACCAGAGAGTCTATAAAATGAATGCCGGTTTTCTCACCTGATAAGGTCTGAATGAATACGCACAATGGGATCAACACGGATTTGAGCAAACTGACCATCCGGCAGTAACTAACCAAATCCGGAAAGTCCCGGCACAAATGCACCCTAACATAACGGGTATAATAAGTTTTGAAATCGCGATAGCGGCAAATGTGAAAATAAATAAAGAGTGTCATGATTTCGCTGGGCGTCAAACGGGAAGGGGTGCGGCGTTTTTTTAACCCCTTGTTGGAGTAAATGTTTTTCCCATTCTGGCATAAATAGTTGGCAAAATTCATCGACGGCGCAAAATAAAACAAGTAAAGTATCGTCCATAACAGCCCTCCTGATGTTTGATTTGATTTTGTGGAAACTCATCACACCACAGGCTGGCTGTTATTTCAACCACTTATGTCTTCCTTAGACCAAACTCACGTTTAATCAGAACAGAAAAAATTCATCCTCGAGCGGAAATTGCTGTAGGTTTTTATTTTAACTTCAATATGTTATTGTTTAACCCGAATGGTAGGTAACTATTCAGCCGTTCTGCGTTTGCAAATTTATACCTCTGAACAGTTACATGGTAGGTGATATGTGAAAAAACAACTATTTTCCCGGTGCGCACAAGCTTTTGTTTGGTGCTTTTTATGGCTGATAACGATGAATGCCAGGTCTGAAGAAATAAAATATGCGGACCCCAATGAAATCATTGTGGTCACCGCCGCTCACCGTGAAGTGGCCATTAGATTACCTGCCAACCCTTCAACAGGTTACCTGTGGATGCTTCATAGCTATGATAAATCTTTGATGGAAACTCCTGTTAGCGAATACATTCCGGGCAGAACCGATAAAATAGGGGCTCCAGGTGTTTCAATTTGGCGGTTTAAATTCAAAGCTCGAGCGTTTCAGTCTTTACATAAAACTACGGTTATCTTACAGTATCAAAGACCTTGGGAGCAAACCGTTGTAAAAAAACAGCGGGTCCATTTTATATTACGTAGAGGTTCAGATGTTGACTTGTCAAGGTAAAAAAGTACTGATTACGGGTGCAACCAGTGGTATAGGCAAAGCCTGTGCAGAACGCTTCGCCAAGGAAGGAGCGCATTTGATTTTATGCGGCAGAAATCAACAGCGATTACATAGCTTGGAACAACACCTGTCAAAAACCTGCTACACTAAAATCTTACCTTTAATTTTTGATATTACTGATCCAAAAGCGGTTGAAGAAACCATCAGTAATTTACCCGTGGATTGGCGCGATATCGATATCTTAATTAACAACGCCGGTATGGCTTTGGGTTATGATAAACTCTATCAAGGTAATGTGCATGCATGGGACCAAGTCATAGACACGAATTTAAAAGGGGTGATTTACATGACTCGTTATGTCGCTGCCGGCATGGTTCAGCGTCAACGAGGGCATATCATTAATATAGGGTCTATTTCGAGCCGGCAAACTTATTCGGGTGGAAGCGTTTATTGTGCTACTAAATTTGCGGTGCGTGGCTTAACCGACACTTTACGAATGGATTTGCATGGCTCCTCGATCAAGGTAACTTTGATCGACCCTGGCATGGTTAAAACTGATTTTTTTGATGTTCGTTTACAGGGGGATCAAGCTAAAGTTGATGCCCTGTTTCAAGGTTTAAATCCTTTGCAGCCTGAAGATGTGGCCGATGTAATAGTTTATTGTGCGTCACTGCCTGCTCATGTTTGTATTCAAGAGTTAACTTTGATGCCTACTGATCAAACCACCGGTACTATGGTTTATCGCAGGAAAGATAATGAGTAATTCAATTCTAAATGTGACTGCCTATCGTTTTGTAGCACTCCCACAAGAGCGTTTACCGATATTACGAATTCAGTTGAAAGAATTTGCCGCAGCGCAAAGTTTGAAAGGCACGATTTTACTAAGTGTGGAAGGGATTAATTTATCTTTAGCTGGCGAGCAACAGGCCATTACCGAATTTAAAAATTTTTTAAATCGATTTCCTGAATTCGCTGCGCTGACCTATCGTGAAACCTTTTCAGAACATCAGCCTTTTAAGCGCTTATTGATTCGGATAAAAAAAGAAATTATTACCATGGGCCGGACTGATCTGCAACCTGCTATGGCCAGCGCTCAATATATTGAACCTCAGCAATTAAAAGAGTGGTATCAGCAGGGCAAGGAAATGTTACTGCTCGATACCCGTAACCAATATGAAGTGGAGTGTGGTAGTTTTGCCGGGGCATTAAACTTAAAGTTGAAAAATTTTCGGAATTTCCCGGAAGCCGTCAAAAATTTACCGCCTGAAGTCAAGAAAAAACCTATTGTCACTTTTTGCACCGGTGGTATCCGCTGTGAAAAAGCGGCCTTGTGGTTAGAAAAACAAGGATTTGAGCAGGTCTATCAATTACGTGGCGGCATTTTAAATTATTTTGAACAATGTGATCGAGATTTTTTTCAAGGCAAATGTTTTGTATTTGATGAAAGAATTAGTATTTAAATAAAGGGCTCATCCATGGCTGTTTTACGTATATTGCAATATCCAGACCCACGCTTAAAGAAAAAGGCGAAATGGGTTGATCAAGTAGACGATCAAATTAGACAAGTGGTTAATGATATGTTTGATACCCACTATAACGCACAAAATTGTGCCGCTTTAGCTGCAACTCAGTTGGACTTTTCTGATCCATTCCGGATCACTGTGATCGATTTTTCAGATAATAAAAATGAACCACTGTGTTTAATTAATCCTGAAATTATTTACCGTGAAGGACAACAAGTTGTTCCGGAGGGTTGTATGTCTGTTGGCGGGGATGTGGAGGAAAGAATTTTCGAATATGTTAAAAGAGCCATGAATATTCGGGTAAAAGCCATAGATATTGAAGGCAAGCCATTCGAAATGGACGCTTCAGGTTTTATGGCGCAATGTATCCAGCACGAAATCGACCACTTGGATGGGTACTTATACCTTGACCGGTTATCAGATTTAAAACGCGAAAGATTGCAAAAGAAATTGCATAAGTTTATTAAGAAATAAATGACTAAAAGAAGATATGATGTATTTGCTTCGACTTTAATTCTTAACGTGGGATCACCAACGATAATGCCTCAACTAACATGAGGAAACTGGTTTTAGTAAATTTATAGCGATTTTAGCTACTTGAGAAGAAGTATTTCGATCGCCAAAATTTTGTTTTAATTCGGCTAATTGATTGAGCATGTTTTGACGATAGTTAGCATCATTTAATAAACGTAATGTTTCTGTGGCAATCGTTTCAGGAGTGACTTGGTGTTGAATAAATTCACGGGCAATAGTTTTTTGCGCTACAATATTGCAAAGACCGATTTGTTTAACTTTTACTAATAACCTGGCAATCCAATAATTAATATAACTACCTTTGTAAATAATCATTAGCGGCACTTGGCTCAAAGCTACTTCTAAAGTTCCGGTACCTGATTTGACTATTGCTGCGTTACACACCGATAAAATATTGTAGGTGTCATTTTTTATTATTAATATTTTTTGATCATTAAAATAAGTTAATAAAACTTGCTGTTTCAGCGTTGGAGCAAGTGGCAACACAAATTGAGCATCTGGTGACCGTTCTTTTATTTTTTGAATTGCCGAAATAATTTCCGGCATCATGCGCCGTAACTCTTGCATTCGGCTACCAGGAAAAAGCGCAATAATAGGTTGAGCTGGATTGAGATGGTATCGTTGATAAACCGCTTCTTTACTATCTGAAGCTTTGACCAATGCAGTTAACGGATGACCAACAAAAGTAACTGGAACCTTTTCGCGGCGATAAATGGCTTCTTCAAACTGAAATAGCACAGCCATATGATCTACACATTCCCGAATAGTATGGATTCTTTGGTATTTCCATGCCCAGATTTGGGGGCTAACGTAATATAGAACTTTAATTCCAAGCCGTTTTGCGATTTTGGCAATTCGTAAATTAAAGCCGGGATAATCAATTAAAATAATCAAATCAGGACGGTTGATTTTTAATTGTTTTTTGATAGTAAGCATTGCTTGGCGAATGACCTTTAAATTTTTAATCACTTCCCACCAGCCCACGATATTCATGAGTTCATTGTCGAACACAATTTCCACTCCTGCTTGCCGCATTTGCTTTCCACCTAAACCCAGCAATTGAATATCAGGTTGCATTTGAAACAATTGTTTGGCTAGGTCTGCGCCCAATAAATCCCCAGAAGCTTCCCCGGCAATCAAAAAGACCTTAAAATTCTGTTTTGTTATGTCCATAGTTATACTTCGATGGAAACATTCCGATCTATAATTTGGTGGATTTTCAGAGCAGTTTGTAACGCTTGACGGCCATCTGCTCCGGATACCAGCGGAGGTTTTTTTTCTAATATAGAATTTAAAAAAGCAGCAATTTCAGAATACAAAGGGTCGTCTTTTTTAAAACTGATTTTTTCACGTTTCATGGCAGGAATACCTGGTAAATTTTCGAAATCTGCTTTGCGTTGGATAGTTAATTTTTTATGCTGAAGGTCCAAATTAAAAAGCGCATCGTGCTGAAAAATATGCAGTCGTCTGGAAATGCGCATATTAATCCGGCTGGCGGTGATATTGGCGACACAGCCATTCCTAAAAGTTATTCTTGCATTGGCAATATCAATGGAAGAAGATAGTACTGATTTACCAATCGCGGAAATTTCGTGGATAGGTGATTCTACCATAGATTGAATTAAATCAATATCATGAATCATCATATCCAAGATAACGCTTACTTCGCTACCGCGCAATTTAAAAGGCGCCAGACGAGTTGATTCAATAAATATAGGATTTTTCAGCATGGGAATGACTGCTGCAATGACATTGTTGAATCGTTCAATATGTCCTATTTGTAATACTAACTGGTTATTATGAGCAAGGTTAATTAGATCATCTGCTTCAGCAAGAGTAACTGCAATGGGTTTTTCCAGTAGCACGTGAGTGCCTTGTTCTAAAAAAAAACGAGCAATGCCATGATGAGCAGGCGTTGGAGTGACGATGCTAACGGCATCGACCAGCCCTGCTAGAGCTCGATAATCGGTAAAATGGGTGACATTCAATTGTTTGGCAATGCTTTGAGCATGCTCCGGTTGTATGTCGCAGACAGCAATAAGTTGAGAATTCGGAAGGGCTGCGTATTTTTGGGCGTGAAATTTACCTAAATAACCGACTCCAATCACTGCTGTTTTTAACTTTTGCATCAAAATTTCTCGCTAAGGAGGTTGCTTCCAAATTTTTTCGAATATTATTTATTACAGATTATTCAGTGGCTTAATACCAGTGGTGACAAAATTGATAATGTTGACACTTTTTTTAAAGCAATTCAAGGGTTAAACTATCAGCTCAGCAGCTTCCGCTTCAGCGGAAGCTGCTTCCTGGTTTGGATACTGAGCCCCGGCAAAGCCGGAACTCAGT
>JAFEDN010000068.1 GCA_018241585.1 Pseudomonadota bacterium
AATAGTATCCTATACACGCCCTACATCTTTCAAGAACAACCCATTGATAATTTAAAAATTTCTAACTAGATAATGGAGTAAACGCCGAAGTCAGGTGATCACCACCCGCCGAGCGAGGAAACCCCATTTATCTCTCAGTTCAGAATCGCCACAATGCAAAAAGCTCCGCCTGAAATGAAAATCTTTATAGTTCGGCATAAAATGGAGTGCCAGCGTGGATGTGGTCAGTATGAATAGGCTTTGAACCGTGAGACCTAAACTTATCCGTGTTATCCTGTAACATATACTTCTCCTTTTGCTGCTTTTAAAATTATACTTTTACTATAAACTTTGAATGAATCAATTCTATAGCATTATGTAAAATTTCTGCAAGCTTCTGGGTATTAGGCTCTTCAAATAAAGTATCATGATTTCCTGGCACAACGAATCTTTTTATTTCTTGTAACGCTAAAGAACGCCAATGATTCAAATCATCATCATTTTCTTCAAAATCTGTATTATCTGCCGCTGCGGCAAAAGAAATAGGGGAGGATTTTCACCTTTAGCTTGCAAAACAATCACTGAGTTGGAATTTTTTACATTTCCCTGTCGTTTTAAATATTCTACCTGCTGCTCAATCGTAGTTACCGGTAATAATATTTCCCAAGGTAGTTCGCAATCAAAGACCACTTTTATTTTCTGTTGTAACTCTAACAGCAGCAATGAGTGTCCGCCCAAAGCAAAAAAATCTTGTTTTTTATCCAAAGGTAAACTCATATCTAGTACTTCAGCCCAAATTGCGGCTAATTTTTCTTCTATATTTATTTGAGCAGCGTTTACGAGTTGAGATTGTTGAGAAATAGCCGCTAAGTTAATTAAAACTTTCTGATCCATTTTTCCGTTTAAATTTAACGGTAATTTTTCTAAAAACAAAATCATTTCTGGAACAGAATAGGAGGGTAGATGCTGAGACAAAAATAGCTTAATCTGCGCCACGTCAAATTTTTCTTGGTTTTTCGCTACAATAAAAGCACATAAATATTTATCCGAGTGACTTCTAGTCACAGCTACTACCGCACATTGACTGATTCCCGGATAATTCAATAAATGATTTTCACAAGCGCATGCGGTTTCACTTCTAAATCTAAGTTACCATCCGGTTGATGGTTGATTGAATTGCACAAACTATCTATGAAAATAGGGTTACAAGATTGAAATTGATTTTCAGAAATGAGCGCTTGATAAGTGATCAATAGTTTAGCCCGAGAATCTTGGATAATTAAACTGTTTCTTTCAACGGATTGTTGCATATCTAAAGACAAGTAAGCGCATCCTATTTTTAAAATCGCTAATAAAGAGACAATTAAATCTACTCCTGGCGATAACAATACTGCAATGGGAGTTTCCAATGGCAGGGCATATTGGCGCAACCAATGAGCCAATTGGTTCGCTCTTTGATTGAGTTGCTGATAAGTTAAGCTACAATTTGTGGAATGGATAGCAATATTTTCTGGAAATTGTTGAGCATTTTATTCAAAGATCTGATGGATGGCCAAAGCAGGATAATGCGTTTGTTCACCTATAAACCAGTTCGGCTCAGGCGGCGACGATAGATTGTTCATCAACTGTTACTTCCAATTTGCAAAACAAATAGCCTGACATAAACAAAGCATCTATTTCCATTTTCAAAAAAGTTTCAATGGCGTCTTTAGCATTGAGTACGATTGTCTGGCCTTTGATATTATAGGAAGTGTTTAACAACATTGGAATACCCGTTTTTTTCTCAAATTTGTCCAATAATCGCCAGTAAAGAGGCTCTTGTTCTTTATCCACCGTTTGCACTCTAGCGCCGCCGTCTATATGTGTTACTGCGAGTAACTGCTGACGATATTCCATTCTTACCAGAACGGTATACAGCATACAAGACAGTGGTTGGTTATCTGTTATTTCAAAATAGAGATGCGCTTTTTCTTTTTTCACAGAAGGAGCGAATGGTCTAAATCCTTCTCTTTTTTTAACAATATAGTTAATTTTATCGCGAATTTGCGATTTTCTCGGATCAGCAAGAATACTGCGATGACCTAGAGCCCTTGGACCAAATTCCTGGTTGCTGTGAACCCAAGCGATAATTTTTCCCGTGTTCAACATTTCAACCGCTCGATCGAGTAGTGAGTCCTCATCCATTTTTTCAAATTTTAATCTTTTAAGATTATGGTTAGCTTTTTCAGCCAAGTAGCTTTCAATCTCTAAATCAGACCCAAAAAAAGCCAATGACTGTATTTGAGTCTGCCCAGGTTGATGAAGAGTCTGTTTATAGTGATATAGTGCTGCTCCTAAATGGCTAGCCAACTAAAAGTCAATGATCTTCAGGTCATGACTACAGGACAAACGTTAAAGATTGAAGAAAAAGACGAGAGAGGTGACGGAGAAATCACTTACATGGCTTATAAATCTCCATTACGAGATGAAAATAATAACATCATTGGCATTATCGGTAATTCTTTAGACATTACTGAATTAAAAAAAACACAGCAAGAACTGGAGATAGCCAAGGAAAAAGCCGAAACGGCCAATCAGAGCAAAGCAAATTTTATTGCTACTATTAGCCATGAAATTCGTACTCCAATGAATGCGATCTTAGGTATGGCCCAAATTCTCAACACTCAACCATTAACCAAACAACAGCAGGAATATGTGGAGACTATTCAAAATTCAGGAAAGAATCTATTAGATTTAATTAATGACATATTAGATTACTCAAAATTAGAAGCGCATAAACTAGAACTCAAACCAGCCCCATTTGATTTTGTTAAACTGATTAATGAAACCACCGATAATATCAAATACAGACTAGCTGAAAAAAATATTCCGCTCATTGTCAAAAAATTAGGAAAAATCCCTCCTTTGGTCATTGGAGATGAAATGCGAATTCGGCAAATTCTTTTAAACTTGCTTACTAACGCCGCTAAATTTACCGAAAGAGGACAGATTACTCTTACCGTAAAAGCCCGAGAGAGAAACAATAAAGTTGGCTTAAAAATTATCGTAGAAGATACTGGGATTGGCATTCCTCAAAAAAATTTGCAAAAGATATTTGAACGTTTTGAGCAAGTAGACAATCATCTTTACAATCGCATTCAAGGAACCGGTTTAGGTTTGGCTATTGTTAAATCCTTGGTAGGAGCGATGTATGGAAAAATTAAAGTTGAAAGTGAATTAGGCAAAGGTTCGAAGTTCTGGTTTAACTTGATTTTAGAGCCAAGTAAAGAAATTATTGCTCCTCCAAAGCTAGAAGAAGCGCCTAAGCCAGTACATTTTTACAGGAATTATTTACCCAAAATATTAGTTGTTGAAGACAATAAATTGAACCAAAAAGTCATTAGCATTTTTTTGAATGAACTAAAATGTCAAGTTTCTATCGCAGAGAATGGTAAAGAAGCGATTGAGCTGATCAAAAAAAATAGTTTTGATCTCATTTTTATGGATTTAGAGTTGCCCGTAATGAATGGTTTAGACGTGATTCGGACTATCCGTAAAATAAAAAATAAAAACCGAGAGAAGCCAATTATTGCCTTAACAGCGCATATGGGTGAAGCGAGTATTGAAAACTGCAAACAAGTAGGCGCTAACGATGTGATCAATAAACCGATTATGCGCCCAACATTACTGGAATGCTTAGACAAGTACCTGCCCACCTAGAGAGATATAAATATACCGCATCCCATCTACAGGTCAAATCGCCATTGCGAACTAAAATTTAAATAAAACGAGGGTCATGCTCTTATTTCTTTGTTTGAGAAGTTACTAGCACAGGAACAGAGCTAAAAAAATTACTTAAAACTGTCTGATTAGCTTGATCAATAGCCTGATTCAAGGCATTACTAAAATTAGGGTAGGAAGGAGGTTGGCTCCAGGGAGCAGTCACCTTAATTTCTTGGTTGGTAGAAAATCTCCATAAAGTTCTGTTAGTTTTCAGATTAACTAAGCGCCCTTCTATTCTACAAACAGCAGAAGGAGCTCCCAAGGGTACTAGCCCGTAATATCCTCTATAAGAACCGATAAAACTGACATGAATTAACAATAATCGGTTAGCCTTTAACTGGGATGCTAAAGGAGTAAAATCTTTTCTTTCGTAAGCATCAAAATTTGTTTTGGAAGAATTTTTCAACTGACTAAGATTAATTTTTTCATTATATTTTTTAGCAATTATTCCATGCTGATTAAGATTTTGCACCAATTGTGTTGAAAGCTTATCTAAACTAGAAATGTCATATTGATGTAAGTAAGTAATAAATTTCTGGTTTACGGCTAAAATAATAGCCATATCAAGTAAACCGGCTCCATTAAAGTCGAAGTCAGCTCGTGAGGGTGTATCCATAGCAACGACCACTACTGGTTTAGGTTGGTCAGTCCAGAACCCTTGGTATAAGGGTAAGTTTGGATCTGCTGCGCAACCTGTCAATGATAAGATAGCAGTCAATAAAAAAATTCTGTTAATCAATTTGTTTAGAATAAACATTTAAGTCTCCTTACTATTTTTCAAGTTATATTCAATGACATTGCAAATTTGAAAATAAGCTTCTCTTCTCTGCATTTCCTTAAGAAGTTAAGATTTATTTTTGAGATTATACAGACATTAAAAACACAAATAAACATGATTTTGTATGTTAATGTAATTTTTATTAAAAATAAAAAAATCTGGCATGGACCTGGAACCATTTCGGAAGATAATAAAAAACTATTCAGATGGAATTTTTAGTTGCATTAGAGGGCAAAAGATAAGTTTCTTCAAAAAAAACAAACGATAATGAAGTCAAAATTCCTAGGGTCAAATATTCCCACAAAAATTGGCCATAGTAAAATATTCTATAAAATAAATTTCCTTTTGAAAAAATAATTTGGATGATTGAACTCAAGCCTCCGTGAATAATGATCAAGATTACCGCTACAATTAAACCTTGTAATAAAATTTTCACTTTGAAAATCTTTTTTCTGATAAGTGTAAAAACAACAAAAGTGGCAACAACCGGCTCTAAAAATGTGATATATGCTGGAATCAAAACATTCATATGAAGGATAGGCTGATGGGATTCTCCTTGAGAGATCGAATTAACTATAGGACTTAAAAAATATTGAACCGCAGTTTTTAAGTAAAATATTAGCAAACTGGCTATTAATGAATTTGAGTACTTTTAATTTTTTTTGATTTAATATGAATGGTATTAATGTACATATTAGCAGAGAGATCATAATAAAATTAATATATATGGAGATAGTAAGTAATACCTGATGCGACCAAGAAACGCCAACTAAAATAGACAGGGGGTACGTAATAACTGCTCAGTCAATCCCATAATTAATAAAGTAAATAGAATTTGTCTATAAGGAAATTTTAAACTTTGCCAGTATTCTATGGATAAATAATAAATCAACGCCGCTCCGATGATTATTAAAATTCGAATGATAAAATCAAGGAACTGATTTAGATCATGATTAATTTGATATTCCGAAGGAGTAAAAAGCTGAGAAATTAAAACATGAGGGCTTAGAGCAAAGATACCAATAATCATGAATATAAGGAAAGAAAGAATGTAACGAACGCTTATATTCATAGCATGAATTGTATATTAATTAACTTAAGGAATAAAGAACTAGTGCGGCAATTCCGTTCATTTTAAAAGTCCAAAGTCCTGTAAGTCCAATATTTCGTTAGCTTTAAACTTAACGGCTTCTTTAATATTATTAATCATTCCATTTTTTCTGCTTCACTCATTTTATAAAACATAGCTGAAGCAGGTGGATAAATGTAAGTTTTTTTTTTAAGATCATCTCCAACACTTAACTCAAATACCTTTTCTCTAGATTTATATGTAAGATATTCGCGATAACTTCTTTGAATTGAGGAACCTGTATCGCTTTCCACTCCATAGGCATTAATTCTTTTTAACATTAAGCTACATCATTGTAATAGGCGTGGCTAAGTTATCGAATAAATTAAAGTTATTACTCTAAAATCACAGTTGCTACTAAATCTTTACCTTCATGCAGTTCAAATTGACGCCCTTTAATTAATTTATCATGAGATGCATTTTCCATAAGAAATCTCACTCTTCCAAATGATGGATTTCCCTGCTGTTTAGGCGGAAGAGCAAATTCCAAGACAACGCTCCTACATTTTTTTCCCAATATAAATCTTCGCTAAATTTTGCAACAGTAATGTACTGTTTTCCTTCAGATAGATGCGCAGCCAGTTTGTCTTGCCATTTTACATATACAGGTAAACTTTTAATGATCATAATTCTTATTCAAAATTTAACGTACCGGCTCAGTTTAGATTATAGCGCTTTCAACTAACTCAAGAATTTCAACTTTAATACCTCTATCTGGGATTCATTTTTGATATAATGTATTCTGAATATTCTACTTCATCAGAAATCAAACACAAGTCATTAATTAATTCTTGATTCTTTAATTCATTGAGTTCATTTTTAGCAATCCAGCCGATTTTGATTTTTTTTAAATAGGCAATGTCTACTGAGTTCCCTTCTTTTAAATTTATTAGATAATTTAATTGATGAACTATTAATTCTAATGGAATAGCTTTCTTATTTTCAAATAATGCTGTTTTCTTCTTGCTGAAGCTCTAGTATTTCACATATGATTTTCATACTTTATCTCCTATCCAAGTTTAAGTTATTTATATTACTATAATAAAAGTATTTATTCTTTCAGCGTTTGAATAATCTGAGCTATAGAGAAGTTATCAAGAACTACTTGAGCAAAACCTACTTTAACTGCATACTCAATGAGTTCTGTCTTACTAGAACAGTTTAATTTGTTTTTTAAATGATCAATATGAGTTTCTACTGTCCTATATGAAATTCCTAACATCTTAGCGATGGATTTTGCAGTTTTACCGCGGATTAGATAAAAAAAACACTCTAGTTCTCTTTGTGAAAGAATATTAGGAAGACAATTTTTACCTAAAAAATGAATTCCACTGATGTCGTATAAGTTGGTATTTTTCAAAATATTCCCGGCACTAATCGCATTTTTATTTTTAATTTCCACAGAATAACTAATAATTCCTAAAAGAAAGCCTTTCTTATTAAACCAAGGGTATTTCCTATTTAAAAATAAGAAATATCTGCCAGCAGTATCTGTTCCTGGATGTATGGCGGAATAACACTCACGCCATTCTCAACTTTTTTTCCTCAATAAGGTGAGGCTCCCTGCGCCATTGATTATTTCGTAACGCCCCGCTTGTCTTGTGTCATGGATGGTTTTAGATGATAATGTCGAAGTCCCGGTATCCATGCGTTTAGAACAAAAAAACATCAGGAATTATTTGATAAGGAGCATCGATAATGAAAAATCAAAACCCCGGCTCGTCAGCCAGCCAAAGCAGTTCATCCGCCCATTCTTTTTTACAAGACAGTTCATTGATCACGCGGTTGCCTGGAGAGCAACAGCCGACTGAAGTAAAGCGACCCGAACAGCCGCCCACTCCAGCGCATAAACAGGAATCTGCACCGACTAGCGGCTCCGGGGGCCAAGTGACTCTGGATTTTACCATTCGCTTTACCGATCTGACCTTTAGCGCGCTGTTAGGCCAGGGCGGCTACGGCAAAGTATTTGGCGGAGAATGGAAATTTAATCAGGTCGCGATTAAGCAATACACCGCTCAAGACTTTAGTGAACAGACCTGCCTGGAAATTCGCAGAGAAGCGATGGTGATGGCGACGGTGAGCACCCAATCGGATTATCTGGTGCGGCTGAGAGGAATGATTCTGGAAAAGCCGCATTATTCGCTGGTGATGGAATATCTGCCGGGCGGAGATTTATTTCATCTGTTAAAAAGCAGTGAAACGCTGACCTGGCCGCGGCGTTACCAAATTGGACTGGATATGACCATTGGTTTGCATCATCTGCATGAGCACAGTGTGTTACACCGGGATTTAAAGAGCCTGAATGTGCTGCTGGACAGCGGTGGCCGGGCGAAGCTGGCGGATTTTGGGTTATCGACGTTAAAGACGAGTTCGGCGAGTACGACCGCGGGCGGGTTTAAGGGAACGATCTTGTGGTCAGCGCCGGAACTATTTAAGCGGGGAGCCAAGGCCACAGTGTTCTCGGATATCTACAGTTTGGGGATGGTGTTATGGGAACTGGCGAGCCGTAAAATTCCGTTTGCGGATGCGGCCACGCCCGCGATTGCCGCGACCTGGGTGGCGCAGGGAGAACAGGAAATCGTTCCTGAAGAAACGCCGAAGGAATTTAAACAGTTAATCGACAGTTGTTGGGATAAAGAGCCGTCGAAGCGGCCAAGTGCGAGCGTAGTTGCTAAACATTTGGAAAGTCTGTTACGGGAAAGTAAACAACACGATGAAAAAACGTCGTCCCGGGAGATGAATTTGCCGTCCTCGCCAAAATCCGCTCAAGCCTCGGGTTCCAATGATGAAGAAATGAAGAAGCTGCTAGCCGAAGTGATGCGGCTGAAATTAGAGCAAGAAAAAGACAAGGAGCGCCTACTGGAAATGGAAAAGAAGGCAGAGGAGCAAGCGAAACGACAGGCTGAGCTGGAACGGGAGCGGGAGATCCAACGTCAACAAGCGGAGTTGAAAAAAGCCCCGGTAACGCCAAAACCGGAAACCCCGGCGTCATCGCCGCCCACCCGACAGCCGGAGATCAAGAAACCGGTGACCTCGGAGCCGGTATCGCCGCTGTCATCGGAATTGTCGCAGAATCGTTATACGATTGCGCCCGCGCCGAAACCGTTACTAAAACCGGCGGACGCGAAAACGCTGGAACAATTACTGCGATTTGTGGTGGAAGGCGAACAGGATAAAGCGGAAGAACTGATCAAAAAAGATAAAAGCTTACTGTTCCACGCGGGAGCAGTGAAAGATTTATCGGGCCGAGAGTTTAAGCAGATTACGGCGTTTCAATATGCGTTATGGGCAATGGATTATCACATGTGGACGATGATCCAGAAGTACCTGCCGAAAGAATTGCAAGCGGAACAATTACAGGCCTTAGAGAGCAAAGGGACAACCCACGGTAAGCATTTTAGTCTCCAAGAGTTGACGGATGCGTTGCAGGTGTATGTGGACAATGCGGCAAAATGGAATTATGACCAGCGGGCGGTCGATCAGTGGTGTAAAAAAGTGGGCGGAGCGCAAACGCGATTGCCGGCGCATGTGGTGAATGAATACTGCCGTGCAGATCGCCCGTTTGAGCCTTGCCCGTCAGAATGGGAGTCAAAACTACCGCGGAGCCGTGTGGTTCCAGCAATATGGGATAGCACCCAATCAAAATATATTCATGGTTCATGGTTTATTGCACCGTCTTCTAAAGATAACCTGGGACTTAATTTTGCGTTTTTAAGAGGATGGGTGAGTGGTCCTCCAGCGAGATGTTGGGGGGACGGCATTGGGCGTGGGGGAACTGTCGGTGCCGGGCGCGGGGGGATAGCGGCTCTCGACCTCAAAGCTCTCCAATCCTTGTGGAAGACGCGCACACAGCAGTTGGAGTTGCTGCGGTCCCAATTATTGTCCGTCGTGAATCAAAGCCAGGTGTATGGGCGATAACCCGCCGGTGCAGCCCATATTAACGCGGGTTCAAACACGTTAGTGAACTGCGATGTGAAGTGACTTAATTAATTGTTTACTTGCGAAAGCAAGGTTA
>JAFEDN010000069.1 GCA_018241585.1 Pseudomonadota bacterium
GTTAAATGTGCGTTTTTTTATCGCAGAGACCGGAACTCAAACCATCTGGTGGTTCGGAGGTGGTTTCGATTTAACTCCTTATTATGGTTATATAGAAGATTGCCGCCATTGGCATCTTAATGCTGCCAACGCCTGCGAACCCTTTGGTAAAGACATTTACCCTCTTTTTAAAAGTAATTGTGATCAATATTTCTACCTTCCGCATCGTCAAGAAGCCAGAGGCATCGGAGGCATTTTATTTGATGATCTCAACCGCTGGGAATTTTCGAAATGTTTTGCCTTAATGAAAAGTGTCGGAGATCATTTCCTGCCAGGCTACTTGCCAATCGTTCAAAAAAGAAAATACACCGCCTTTACTGAACAACACCGGCAATTTCAGTGTTATCGCCGAGGCAGATATGTTGAATTTAATCTGTTATTTGATCGAGGTACGCTATTTGGAATTCAAAGCGGCGGCAGGACCGAATCAATTTTAGTCTCTTTGCCACCACAAGTGAGTTGGCCATACCAGTGGCGATTCGAACCTAACAGTCTCGAAGCCCATTTAAAGCAGGAATTTTTGACTCCGAAAGACTGGATTTCCTATCTAGAAAAAAGTGCATCCCTAGTAACACCATAGTAACAATGATAAAGCTGGCAATCACATCCACTAAATAATGTGCACCGATAGCCATGGTCGCCAAAATCAAAAAGCAGTTGATCACCAGTAAGGGGTAAAAAACCACTTTGATCTTTCTGACCGTGTATAAAACCAGCAGAGCGTACATGACGTGGCCTGAAGGAAAAGAAACCATACCACTTCCCCAATGAGTAATGGGAAGACTCTGGTGCACTTCATAAAACCGAGCCACTAAATCATACTCTGCTTTGATAAAATAAGGGCTATGCATAACGCCGGCAGGTGCGATGGTTGGGAAAAAGTAATAAATTAAATTACAAATTATTAGGCAAATAGCTGCGGCAGTAAAATACCGGTTAACTTCCTTAGATTTGTTTAACGCGGCTAATAGAAAAGGAGTTAATATTACCTGATATTCCCAGGTTCCATAAGAAAACCAAAATATTTTCATTAAATGAGGAAATTGGTTAGCCCAGGCCATAAAAGTGGTGACATCAAAGCCTAACCAATGGTCCCATTTTACTAAATGATAATCGATAATCACAAACGGGGTGCTTAAAACCGCTGACCAATTGATCATAAAAATGATGGTACAAATGCCAACATTGGCAAAAGTAGCCGCCACTAAACCAAAACGAGGCCATTTGGGTCTATGAATATGGCCGATTACCCACCAAACCATCCAAAGTGGAATAAAAAACACCATATTTAAAGAACTAATTGTCGGGGTGAAATGGAACACCCAAGCATTTAGTAGAAAAGTTCCTATGGATAAAATAAATATAACAGCCATAAAACTATGAGCGATGGCTTCTTCCCGCGTATAGGAAGCAACGATATTATCTTTGAAAAAACGATAAATTTCGTGTTCCGGAGAAAAAAAAGAAAATAAGTTCTTGATTTTAATCAGAAACTTAGAACCAGTTTTGGAAGACGCTGCTAATCGAGTCATGCCGGATAGTATACTGGTCTAACCTTAAAAAAGCATTAAACGTACGCAGGGAACTTGCTCTGCACATAACCAAAATTAAAAGAAGCACACACTGATTGAATTAACTTGGACCAGGGTTTCATTAAAATTTAAACCGTCTACTTTAATGCGCTACCGCCCCCAGAACTAGCAACGAATCCAAGAATTCACCGCTATTTCCGGAGGTCAGTCTCAGCTATTTTAATCTAAAAAAACAATTAAGTTTATTTTAATAAAACTTATTTAAAATAGAGAGTATTTTATCAAAAAAAATACCTACCAAGGGTAAAACCGCATAAAAATGAAAACAATAGAGCTGCCAGATTCCCATGGAATTATTGCAATTAAAAATTCAGAACTAAAAGCAGATCAAGCCCACTTAACTCTTACCAGGATTTTAATGTATTTTACAGTTTCTCCCATGGCCCAAAGGAAGTATTGGGGAGCTGACTCAACCATATTGAACTCAATATAAGGCTGAAAATAAATGACTCGGAGCTCAGAACATAAAGAAAAAGACCAAACAGTAGTAATACCAAAACCTGTTATCATGATCTTCTATGATGTAGATGACACTACCAGCAACAATAAGCTTGAGAGCCGCATGGAAAAAGGCGTTTCGTCGAATGAGATCCTGTTTCACGGCAGCGATGTCAAAAATGATCCGGGTTTATGGAAAATTTATAAAGACGGATTAATAAAAGAATTTGGAGAGCAAGTTAATTTACAATTTCGTGTGTTGACTGCCAGACCATCAGAAGGTTCCAATACACATACTATACCGCAATATTTAGCATTAAAAGATATCGACGCCTGTACTGGGGAAGAAGTTGAATCCAAACACTTTAATTGTACTTACCATTTCCCTGAGATATTCATAGTTGAAAAACTCACTAAAAAAACCTTATCAATGCGAAAAATTCCGCGAGGCAGTTTCATTTGGTGTAAAACTTCAGGTAAACTTTACTTTAAAAGATTCGAACAAATAGAAATTAACGAAACCAATTCTGGTATGTTTTGGTCAGTCGATGATGATAAAAAAAATAAACAAATCGCCTCTATTCTCAAAAAACTCGGCGCCGACCAGGGACGTCTCAGTGATTATCTGACTCATCCGATCAGTGAACAACAAGCTGCGATCATAGAATCCTTGCATGAAAATGGTTTTTACAATTATTGTGCCACACCGGAATTTGTCGGCCCAGCGGGTAGAAGACCCTATTATAATATCACCCATTCATCTCCAGGCGCTGAAAATTACATCACTGCTACCCACTTTACCCCAACTTTGCCCAAAGCAGTGGTGATGTCTCGAGCCAGAACTGAGCCTTGGACTGCAGGAACATTGATCGCAGCCTCAATCTTGATAGACGACTTAGAACATAGCTATTTTGGCCCTAAAGATATTTGGATAGATGCGTCTAAGTTAAAATTATCCTCTGATTCTAAAACTGCTACCATAAAAGTACTCAATAATTTAAAAAGTAAAATACGCCAAATAATCGATGATTTGGAATTTAATCCGGTATTATTGACACCTACCTTAGAAAGCATATTAAGATGTAAAGCTAATTTGGTTGAACACTATATTGAAATTCGTTCTAATCCTGATTCGAGCGACACATCAACCAGAATACGTTGTGTGAGAAAATTGTTAAGCTTACTAGCAGGTAATTATGAAATATTTACTGATGCGGAAATAATAGCTGCTAAACAAGGTAAATTATTTAAAATTTTAAATAGATATAAACAACTTCCGCAACTAAAATCATTCTATCAAACTGAAAGAATTCACTATCAAAAATCATTTTTGACCTGGTTTGTAAAAGAACAACCTTTACCCCCTGCCCTTCCCACTCCAGAAGAAATTGAACAGCAAATAACTTTAGGGGTTGAGCATCTCACCCGGGCACAACCGCAACAAGCCTTTGAAAAATTTTCATATGCAGCAAATCTCAAGGACCCAACCGGTCAATTCTATTTAGGTTACTGTTATAGATATGGCATTGGGGTGGAGCCAGATGAAAAAAAAGCCATTAGATATTATCGTCTAGCAACCAACAGAAACCATATATTGGCAAAATACAGTCTCGATTTTATGAAAAAAAACCAGTCTGAACAAATCTCACCTGAGTTAGCGAAGGCACTGGAAAAACTGACTAGCAAACATCAACATCAAGTCAAACAAGGGTTTGAAACTTTACAAGCAATCCATAGCAAGCAACCCAGTGCACAAACGGCCTATCATCTTGGCCGTTGTTATGAACAGGGTATAGGAACAGCAAAGGATCAAAAAGCAGCCTTAGGATTATATGAGTCATCTGGAATTACGGATGAGTATGGCCCAGCGTTAAATAAATTAGGTGAATGTTATCGAGATGGGCTTTGCGGGGTGGAAATTAAGGGTTGGCGGCAGCTAAGTTATTTTCTAGCAGCAGCTACACAAGGTGATAGTGCAGGTCAACATAATTTGGCCAAGCTTTACCTAAAGCGCGCCGATCAAGCTGCTATAAATATTAATAAAGCCCTGAAATTTTATCATCTGGCTGCCGCACAAGGAAACCCAAATAGTTATTTTGACCTGTCGGTCTGTTATCGAGAGGGCAAGGGCGTAAATAAAAATTTAGTTGCATCATTTAACTTGTGTGCATTAGCTGCTAGTCAAGGCAACGTAGCAGCTCAAACCAATCTAGGTTGGTATTATGAGCATGGTTTTGTGGTGGCTAAAAACCCCAAAGAAGCAGTCCGTTGGTATCAATTAGGCGCCGATAAGGGCAATGATGTCGCACAATTTAATTTGGCTCTTTGTTATTATAAAGGTTCTCAAGTTTATGTGGACCTAAGAAAGATGGCCTATCTGTTACGATTATCTGCTGAACAAAAGCATGCCGGGGCCCAAGCGTGGCTAGGTTATTGTTATGAAGAAGGAGTCGGCGTTGAACCAAACCAAAAGGAAGCATTTCGGCTTTTTCAGTTGTCCGCCCTTCAAGGGTCTGCCACCGGCCAACAAAAACTTGCTAACTGTTATCGATTGGGTAAAGGCGTTGCACAAGATCAAAAAGAAGCAGTTAAACTCTACCAATTAGCCTCCAATCAGGGAGATGCATGCAGTCAACGAGAGTTAGGTGATTGTTATCGATTAGGTTTGGGTGTTGAAATCGACATTAAAGAAGCAGTGCGTTTATATAGATTATCTGCCGAACAAAAAGATCGAGTGGCTCAATACTGCTTAAGCAAACTCTACTATGAAGGCAACGGAGTCATTAAAGATTTAAAAGAATCTGCTCTTTGGTGTCGATTATCTGCCGATCAAGGGTATGATCCTGCACAAGCGCGGCTAGGTTATTATTATGAAGCTGGTTTAGGCGTTGAGCAAGACTCATGGCAGTCAATTCTGTATTATGAATTAGCGGTAAGACAAGGAAACCCGCTCGCGCAATTTAGACTGGGTTATCATTATCAACATGGCATCTGGGTTTCTACAAACTTACCTGAAGCACGTCGTCTGTACCAATTAGCTGCTGCTCAGGGAAATAAAGATGCTCAGAATGCTTTGCAGCAATTGACGGAATATTCTTTTCCTAGACCAGGGTTTGCTCATAGTTAGAGCTCAAAATTCAGGATTGGTAGATAAATATCCGTCGCAATACCAGTGAGTAAATCGGCACATTTTCTAAAGAGAACCCATTTGCAGAGGAAATAGCGATGGACCCGAAGCATAAACGAGGAGAGTCACCACATGGATAAGTTTAAGTTCCTACCGAAACGGCGCGAGCGGATAATAACAGTAATCTGAGTGGCGCCATCATCTAAAATTTTTTTATTGCCTTAGTGATAGGCTTTTGATACGATGCTATGTTAAACCATTAGAGCTGGCTTTTATTTTTTAAAATAGGATTTTTTAGTTTAGTTTGGAAATCAGTGACGGATGCTCAGCCATGTCTAATCTCTCGATACTCACACCCGGGGAGCAACAGGCATTAGATTATCAGCCAATCTTTCCTGTGGAAATGCAATCTGTTCGTTTTAGCATCAGTAGCTCTCCGAAAAAAATCAATGCCACATTAATTCACTCAATTGTAGGGAAATAGACAATGAAACAAGGACAATTTCCAGCGATACTACCATTAGCCAGTTTAAATGGCAAGAACGGGTTTAAGCTCGACGGCGAAGCGTCGGGTGACAACAGTGGTCTGTCGGTAAGCACTGCCGGAGATATCAATGGCGATGGAGTGCCTGACCTGCTGATTGGTGCGCCTGGTCATGCGAGCAGTACGGGTCGCAGCTATGTAGTATTTGGCGGGTCAGAAGTGGGTGGTTCCGGTCTGATAGCGCTGTCAGGACTGAATGGCAGCAATGGCTTCAAATTGGACGGCGAAGCGTCGAGTGACTACAGTGGCTATTCAGTTAGCCCTGCCGGGGATATCAATGGCGATGGGATCTCTGATCTGCTGATTGGAGCTTGGGGGCATGCGAGTCTTACAGGTCGCAGTTATGTAATATTTGGCCACTCAGGAGTGGGAGGTTCCGGTATCATAGCACTATCGGGACTGAATGGTAGTACAGGCTTTAAGCTAGGCGGCGAAGCGACAAATGATGAGTGTGGCTATTCAGTCAGTGCAGCAAGAGATATCAACGGCGACGGGGTATCCGACCTGCTAATTGGTGCGCCTTATCATGCAGGTGGGACCGGTCGTAGCTATGTAGTATTTGGTAGACCGGGAGTGGGTGGTTCCGGTCTGGTGTCGCTATCGGGACTGAATGGCAGCACAGGTTTTAAGCTAGACGGAGAGGTGACAAGTGACTTTAGTGGTTTTTCGATCAGTTCCACAGGAGACTTCAATGGTGATGGGGCGTCCGATCTGTTGATTGGGGCTTTCGGACATGCGGCCGGGAAGGGTCGTAGCTATGTAGTGTTTGGCGGACCGGGTGTGGGTGGTTCTGGCCTGATTTCACTATCAGGACTGAATGGCAGCACAGGCTTTAAGTTGGACGGTGAAGTATCGTCTGACGAGAGTGGCCGTTCAGTCAGTGTGGCAGGAGATGTTAATGGTGATGGGGTGTCCGACCTGCTGATTGGGGCGCGTTGTCATGCTTATATCAATAGTAACTGTGGTCCGGGTCGCAGCTATGTCATTTTTGGTGGACCCGGAATAGGTGGTTCTGGTGTGATAGCACTATCGGGACTGAATGGCAGCAATGGCTTTAAGTTAGATGGTGAAACGTCAACTGACCAAAGTGGTTGGTCGGTCGCTGCAGGGGACATCAATGGCGACGGAGTGTCCGACCTGATGATTGGAGCGCCTTATCGTACCATTGGCCGCAGTTATGTGGTATTTGGAGGACTAGGAGTGGGTAGTTCCGGTCTGATATCGCTGTCCGAACTGAACGGCAGCAATGGCTTTAAACTGGACGGTGAAGTATTGGGTGACGGGAGTGGGTATTCAATATGTGGTATTGGAGATATTAATGGCGATGGATTATCCGACCTGTTGATTGGAGCTTGGAATTATGCAAATACCGGTCGCAGTTATGTGGTATTTGGCGATATTCCTCCGGTGTTGGTGAACAACAGTCTGTCCTTATCTGTGGGCACAATTATTCGTCTCAATGCGACTTTTTTAGCCGCGTATGATCGCAACCACTTGAATGATACCTTGGTATTTTTCCCAACCAATATCACTCATGGCTACTTTGAAAGTACAAGTCAACCCGGAATTCCGCTAACCAATTTTACACAACCGCAATTGGGAAACGACACGATTCAATTTGTTCATGACGGCAGCGCTTTTGCGCCCAGTTACAATATGACTGTACGCAGCGACGGCATTGCTTGGACTGGTCCTTACTCTGCCAATGTGAGCTTTTCACTCTCAACACCTAGCCCAACGCCAGCCCCAACTCCCAGTCCAACCCAAACCCCTGCAGTAACATCAGTTCCCCCGACTCCGAGTCCAACCCCAACACTTACAGCAACACCCACTCCAACCTCGAGTACGGCCCCAACGCCTACGGTAACATCAGTTCCGAGTCCAACCCCAACACTCACGGCGACACCCACTCCAACCTCGAGTACAACCCCAACGCCTACGGTAACAACCACTCCGGCGCCCACTCCCATACCAACTGCTACTCCCAGCCTGCCACCGATGGTATTACTGAAAAATCAACTAACGCTCAGTGATGGTCAGACCATAGTCTTATCTGCCAATAATCTTCAGGCAACAGAGCTGAGCTTTAATGACAGCCAATTAGTTTTTGTGGTGAGCAATGTGCAAAACGGCTGTTTTTGGTCTGTGCCAATGGGGGCTAGCGTTAAGAAAAATTTGACCTCGTTCACCCAGGGACAGATTCAAAGTGGTGAAGTTGAATTTGTTCACGCGGGAAATCAGCAGGCGCCTGACTATACAGTATTAGTGACCGATGGCGTGCAATCGACTCTGCCTAGCACAGCAAGTATTGTGTTTACCGATGCGCCGATCATCCAGCCAATCACACTGAATATTACTCTGGGCGAGACGATCACCCTAACTCCGGCGCTGCTCAATGTCACGGTTACCGACGGCAGCACACCAGATCAGCTAATCCTGACGGTCAGTGACCTGAAACATGCTGTTATTAAATCAAACGTTACCGGCGCTCCGGTCAGTAATTTTACCTTAGCGGAATTACAGCAAAACGTTATTCAACTCACTCAGGACGGCGGTCTGATTACCCCGAGTCTGACGATTACGGCGGAAGGGGTTAAGCAAATCAGCAGTGCACCGGCTTCAGCTTCTGTCTATTTCTCCAATCAAGGAGTGTATGCACCCCGGCTGGTAAATAATTACTTAGAAGTCACACAGGGTCGGTCGACTACTTTATCAGACCGTTACTTGTCGGCTCAGCAACCTCCTCATGGTCAAGCCTTGGATAACCAGACAATGTTTTATATCAGTAACATTCAATACGGTCATTTTAGTTTAACCAACCAGCCGCAAATCTGGATTACCTCATTTAACCAACAGCAATTGCTAGAAAAGCAGGTGCAGTTTGAGCAGGACGGCAGCGCGGCGACGCCGGGCTATCAAACCTCGGTACAGGTGGTCTTTGGCTTACAAAGCGCGAGCTTGCCGGCCAGTATTTTCTTTAGACCGGTGAACCTGCCGCCCCCTACCCTTCCTGGGGTAGGAGACAGTGGTTATACCACGGTACAAAAAGCCGTTATCAGTGCAGTGATATCGGGAACGATCGGCATTTTGTTTGCTGTGGTGCAAGCCTGCCTAAAACGCGCAGCCAATAAGAAATTATTACAGGCCTTGGGAGATAGTACCGAGGAATATGATTTGAAGGTGATACGTCCGGTGGCGAAAGAAATTGCCAGACAGATTAAGATAACAGGATTTATGAACCACACGACTAATACCCGAATGGCGCATTTTAAAAGCGCGGTGCGGAAGATTTTGTTTGAATTGACCAAACGTGGTGTTAATTTGAATTTCGCAGAAATGAACCCCTCCATTCGAGATGGCATTATCAATGAAATTGCTCTGCAAACGCGAAGAATCGTATTGAGTGATAAAAATTGTTGTCGTGGTTGTGTGTCGTTTTTCAAAGCACAGGCCACACCCGAGGAAATTGCTCAAGACGCATCATTAATTGCCGAAGCAGTGGCACAAACGCTGAAAGCTGGAACGACCGCCGAGCCGCCAGAGGTCGAGTTGCCAAAACTTTCGAGTTCGCAGAGTGCACTATTAGTGAGCGGTCGAGGTCCCTCTGTCGTGCCGACTTTGCCCAGTATTGCCGATACCACCAATCAGGAGCCCGAAGTGGCGCAGCTAAGTTAGCCGGCTTTTAGAATGAAAAGAGATAAACTGATTCGCTGGATTAGCATAGGGTTAGGATAGGTAACCGATCACGAGAATGAATATGCGTAATAGCTCAGGCCTTATGCCGATGAAATAGGTAATTTTGCAATGAGTGGGGGCAATTCGCAATACATCACTTCATCCACTTCAGAAGAATCCAATAACGGACG
>JAFEDN010000006.1 GCA_018241585.1 Pseudomonadota bacterium
GTTTTTCAATATTTCATGAGGTTATAGGTAATTTTTGCTTCAGCGGGAACTGTTGTTCATAAAGCAGTTTATATTGCCGCCCGATTACCTAAACAAAATCTGAATCATTGGATTGGTGGTGCTTTAAAGCAAGCGACTAACCAGTTTTATGAATAAAAACGTTAACAACGGATAAAATGTTGACGATAGTATTTTAACTCTTCGATAGAATCGATAATATCCTGCAAAGCCTGATGTCTGGCGCTTTTCTTCAACCCGCTGGTTAAAGCCGGTGACCAGCGCTGAACCAGTATTTTGATGGTGCTGACATCCAGATTTCGATAATGGAAATAATTTTCAAGTTTGGGCATGTATTTATAAAGAAAACGGCGATCTTGGCAGATCGAATTACCGCAAATGGGCGATTTCCCAGCGGGAACCCATGCTGATAAAAAATTCAAGGTGGCCATTTCGGCACTCCTTTCATCAAAAGTGCTTTCCCGTACTCTGTTAACTAAACCTGATTGACCGTGATGTTTTTGGTTCCATTGATCCATGCCATTTAATATCTGTTCGGATTGATGAATAGCGATAACCGGTCCTTTTTCTAAAATATTTAACTGTGAATCGGTCATCACCGTCGCAATTTCCAAGATGCGGTCTTGCTCCACATTTAAACCGGTCATTTCCAAGTCGATCCAAATTAAGTGTTCATCTTTTACAGTCATATTACTCCATTTAATAAACCGTGAGGAACATGTGCCGTTGCTACCTTGTTTCTGGCCCTTTCGCAATGGCCTTGTTGATCATCAAAGAAAATATCTGCTCCAAAAGCTTGGAGGAAATCGCTTTTATCTAGCCCTCCGAGGAAGAAAGCTTCATCGATTCGGATTTCCCAAGAACGTAAAGTTCGGATGGGTCTTTCATGAGCCGGGGCCTGCCGGGCAGTGACTAGAGCTGTACGGATGGGGCAATTGTCTTTTGGTAGGTGTTTTTGCAATTTCTGTAACGCTGCTAAAAAACCTTTAAAAGGTCCGCCCGACAAAGGATTGAATGCGGATATTTTTTCGCTGGTAGTGAAAGCCTGTAGACCTTGTTCTTGGAAGATTCTCTCTGCTTCATCCGAAAACAGCACAGCGTCGCCATCAAAAGCAAAGCGTAATTCCGTTTGATGCAATTCCAGATTGGTTGAGGGCAAAATAGTAGCCGCTGCACAGTGGGAGGCTAACGCATCTCGAACATCCTGGCTATTAACCGATAAAAACAAATGGGAGCCGAAAGCATTGACATATTGATATGGGCTCTGCCCGCCGGTAAAAGCCGCTCGGGTAATATTTAATCCATAATGCTCAATACTATTGAATATCCTTAAACCGGTATCAGCACTGTTTCGGGAAAGCAAAATGACTTCTACAAGGTCGCCATATTTATTTAAATTCAAGAACTTAGTAACAAGAGGAAAAGCCACTCCGGGTTTTAAAATGTTGTTTTCCTGTTCAATTTGATACTTGGCGTATTCTTCTACCCCCCGGGTTTCAAAAATAAGGTTACTTTCTGTCAGATCAAACAGGGCTCTGGATGAAATAGCCACGATCAGTTTATGGGAGATATCTATGCTCATAGATAAGGAATATCTCACGAAAACCTTATCCAATACAATATCAGGATTCTCAAAGTTAGGTAACTGCTTGCCACTTTATCCGGATAAAATTCTTGACAAGGATTTTTATCCGGATAAAATAGTTTATATGAAAATAAATAAAAGGCTTTTACAACTAGATTTGCCGCCGAAGCAGTCGGCATTTTTGTGGGGGCCTCGTAAAGTTGGAAAAAGTTATTGGATTGGTAAACATCTGCATGATGCTATTTTAATTGATTTGCTTAAGACTGATATTTTTGCCGAATACGTTGCTAGACCGGCTCTTTTGCGGGAAAGATATGCTCACAGTTCAAAGCGAATTATCATAGATGAAATTCAAATGGTTCCCGATTTACTAAATGAAGTTCACTGGTTAATTGAGAACCATCAAACCGCCTTTTTACTCACCGGGTCTAGTGCAAGAAAGCTGCGGCAAAAACATGCCAATTTATTGGGAGGGCGAGCTTGGCGGTACACCATGACACCTTTGTGTTATCCGGAAATCAATAATTTTGATTTATCTAGAGCGTTAATAGCAGGTCTTTTACCTCCGCATTTATTAAGTGTCAATCCTATCCAGGATTTACGCGCTTATGTTGCCGATTATTTAAAAGAAGAAATTGTTGCAGGGGCCGTGGTGCAAAACATTCCGGCATTTTCAGAATTTTTAAGAATTGCTGCTCTGACCTCTGGAGAACTGTTAAATTATGCCAATGTCGCGCGTGAGACCGGTGTCAACGCTAAAGTGGTACGGCAGTATTTCCAAATTTTAGAAGATACCTTATTAGGGTTCCGCCTGCAGCCTTGGCGACGAGCCGTTAATCGTCGTTTAATTGAAACCGAAAAATTTTATTTATTCGATATTGGCCTGGTTAATTATCTTTGTCAGCGCCAACCTTCACCTTTAACTCCGGAATTTGGTAAATCTTTCGAACATTTTCTGCTGATGGAATTAAAAGCTTATCAAGCCTACCGCAATCCGGAACTACGGCTACACTATTGGCGAACAAGCACAGGCCAAGAAGTGGATTTTATTTTAGGAGACATGGAAGTGGCCATTGAAATCAAATCATCTAAAAGAATCTACGAAAGTGACGCCAAAGGACTTAAAGCGCTTAATCAAAGCTACCAGGTTAAACGATTAATCTTAATTTCCTTCGAAACCGAACCGAAAAGGCTTGGTAGGGTAGAATCCTATCCTTGGGAATATTTTTTGAAATTATTATGGAATGGGGAAATTATTTAGTCTGACCTGAAATATTCAATTTACCTTATAAAAAAACATGCCTTATATCAATTGGCCAATCGCCTAAGCTGGGATTATCTGGTGAAGGAATTAGGGGGATTTTACTCAGAAGGCCTTGGCCGACCGGAGATTCCGATACGAATCATTGCTGGATTCCATTATTTAAAATACTTGGAGAATGAAAACGATGAACTAGAAGCAAATTTCATTTAATGAAGAATTAACAAAAGTTTATTTAAACCTAGGAACAGTAGCCTCGTTAAAGACAGAATTTTCTTGCTCAGATTTTTTTGTCAACTTTAGAATATATAAAGCCTGATCATAATTTATGGATGATACATCTTTATAGGGTTTAAACAGTTGATCATAAAAAATGATACCTGTCGGTAAACTGGCAGAATTTAAAGGTATGGTGGATGATACATAAAGATGCTCTAAAAATTCTCCATAAAGCGGATGACAGGATAAGCGAATAAGATGCTGCAATCCTAAACCTCTAAATTGCACACTCGGCGGAATGTCTCCCGCACCATATAACACCATAAAGTCAACCTGCCTTTCATTTAATTCTCGAAAAGTTTGAGATAAACTTTCTCTTAAATCAATTTCGGTTTTTATATTGTAATAAATATTATGGGCCTGCTGAGGATAAGGGGGATCAAAAATAATGAGATCCCCTTTTTTAGCACTTCCTATCGATTTATGATAGTCACCACTACTAAAAAAAACCTTGTTGACCTGGAATAAGTGAGACAAATGGGTTATTCGGTCATTAAAATTCTTTATTTTTAATAGTTTTGACTCATGATCAATTTCCACATTTGGCCTGGTTGCTAATTCCAGATTTTTATCAAATAGAGGGATATTTTTTTCTGAAAAATTAATCAGAAAGGCAAAAATAGCAGCGAAATAAGGCTTGCTCAATACATTATTTTGATACCTAAGCGTTTTCAACAATTTTTCATAAACATTCCTTCTTTGATGAGTGGGAAATCGATAATAATCCTCTATTAATTCACTATAAATCTCCACTATCGATTGAGGATTGATTCTCACCCATTCCCAAAAGCTTTTTAACATGGGCAAAGAATCATTTAAATGAAAATTATTAGCTTTTTTCTGCTCTATAGCCGCAAAGCTGATAGATCCTGATCCAGAGAAGGGATCATAGAAAGAATTAATAGGCATTTCGACTTTGGATAATTGAAATAGATCTTCCACTATGCTTTCTCTTTGACCAAAATAATGCAGAGGAGTAATGGTGCGAGCAGCGGAAAAAAATCTTCTTCTGCTCAAAATTTTTGAAATATTTTTATAGAAAAAATCGGATCTATAAACTCTCATAACAGCCTTTGATGAATTAAATTTTTATAATTTCGATTGAAAACTACGCCGGGGAAATACTTCAAAGCTTTTACAAAATTTTATTTTATTATTTTTTCCAAATAATCCAGAGGAAGAAAATAAGGAAATCGGATTAGAAAATTTACTTTCATTTGAAAAATGCAGGTGTTTCTCTAACTGAGTCAATCTGTCGTTAATTTGCCTTAACATGACTAATTCTGCCTGATTTTTTGGGGACAACCCTATGGAACGTAAACTTAAATTCAATTTTTCAGCCAATGGTTGGGGATTTTTCATAATAGAGAAATGATCCCCTTCCAAGGGATGCGTTAAAATACATCTTTCAGCATGAACATCCCAACCCAGACTCTCTAAATGCTCACTGAGAAATGGTTTTAATTTTTCCATCGTCTTTTTTGCTCTAAAAATAGTAAGGGGAGTTTGTTTCAATACAGGCGAATGGTAGTTTAAGCTGGCTAGCAAAAATATTTTAACATGATTCAAAATATTTTTAGGAATTTCTTCAAGAGGGGGTAAATTTTCAAATAGCCGATGAACCTGCTTTTCTTTGGACAATTGACCTAAAGTTTGGACATCTAACTGAATCTTGAAACCATAATTATTACTAAAATAACTCATCAACTCAAGGAGCTGATGAGCAAAAACCATATCACTTACACTATTCTGTATGGCAGGGGAAGGTTCATCAATAATCCCGACGAAATCGGCTGGTTTTGCTCTTTTTTCCAAAAGATGTGCCAATTCACTAATCACGAGAGCTCCCGATGACCAGGCAATAAGATGAATATTCCCCTGAATTTTGAGAATTAACGGTAAATAAAATTCTGCCATCTCCGAGATAGTTGTTCCCAGCGGAAATGAAGGATCTGTTAATAGAGGAGAATTAAAGGCATAGATTCTGTGAGGTATATGCAATGCTTTCAGTGCCTGAAATAATTTTTCGTAAGTCCACGTAGCTTCTCCAGATATGGGCGGGAAAAAGCACAAGGCGGGTGAAGAAGGATCACCTGATTTTATCACTTCGACACAACTGTCTGCTTTTTTAAGTAACATCTCTTTAGAAATAATATGGCCAAGTTTTTCGATGGTCAGTTCTTCTAAAGAACCTATCTGACTCACAGAGAGTGAGAGGTTCACTTTAAATTCTGCTTTTATTTCCCCTTTCAGGGCCATCGTTTTAATCGAATCGCCACCAAAGTACACAAAAGGATCTCTTATACCAATATCCATTTTAAAGTCGGGTGAAACACCTAAAACTTTATACCAGATATCAATCAATTTTTTTTGTATTGGGTTTTGGGGTGGCAGAAAAGGCATTTCCGAATCACGACTAAAGCTAATTCTTTTTGTTACCAACACATCACGATTGATTTTTCCGGTGATAGTTAAAGGAACCTCTCTCCTGGATAATCGCTCAAAGTAGGTCGGTATGGAAGCAGAGATTAAGCCTGATTTAATGCAATGCCTTCTCAATTCATCTGCCGTAAAAAGTTCCTCACTGATTACATAAGCCACCAGCATGGGATCTTTACCTAAATCGTAGCGAACGACGACGTAAGCATCACTGATTTTTTTTTGTTGATAACTTCTTAAAATGTTCTCTGTCCCTAAAATATCAACCAGTTGCCCCCGTATTTTAAGATGAGATAAATGATTGACACGGCCAAGACAATATAGTTTGCCTTTGCGTTGTAAAAACATATCTCCTGTCTCATATCGACGAATATGCCGACCGTCACGGGTTTTTTCTTCTGTGATTTTATCGGTTTTTAAGTTTAAATAACCTTTAGTTACATAAGGTGATTTAATGACCAGGCAACCTGACTGCCCTTCGTGGACTGCCCGTCCTGCCTCATCAATAATTTCGACTTCTATCCCGGTGTCGGGGGAAGGAATACCAATAGGCGCTAATCCCTGATCTAAATCTTCCGGATTACACAGGATCATCGATAATCCAAAAGTGGCTTCTGTGGGGCCATAGCAATTATAAATTTTAATACCCTGTTTCGCATAACGGTTTAAAATATCCGGCGTACACGCATCACCGGTTGAACAAATGACTTTTAATCCACTTCGGGCAAAATCATGAATTTGTTCATCACTGAAGGATCTTAAAACAGCCGGCGTTAACGTCATATCAGAGATTCTGCAATCAATGATATACTGAGCCAGTTTATCGATGTCTTTTCTGGTCGATTCCTCGGTAATATAGACGGCTGCTTTAAAAGCCAGGGCGTAAAGGTAGTCCCAGATATGAGCATCAAAATCAATGCTGGTATTGGCTAACACCCGTGTCACGGGATGATGCAGGTGAAGACGTAATTCCTGAATCCAATGCCAATAACCCAGAGGCTCGATAGGTATTATTTTAGGCTCTCCAGTAGTTCCTGAAGAGAGTGCCACGTTCGAGATAGGTTCTTTTATTTCTTCTAGATAGGGTTTATCTGTAGACTGGAGTTCTATTGCACTTTTCTCAATATCTAAAAGAATCGAGGATAAAGCGGGAGACTTTGAATCCTGAAAAAATTCCCGCAATAAATCCCCTTTCAAAAGATCTGAAGTGGTGACGACATGCCGTGATTTACATTCTTTTTGAACCTGGGTTAATCGAACCGGAGGCTGCTCTATCGAAACCGGCACATACACCGCACCGACCTTGGACAAGGCAAATAGTACAGCCAGTTGGTTAGTTGATCTTTTTAGATGAACGATAACGAAATCTTGTGTCCTAATCCCCCTGGCACGGAAATAGTGAGCTAATCGGTTTGAAAACTCATCTAATTCCCGATAAGTCAGCGGCCCTTGAGTATGATACTGAACGGCAATCTGATCGGGGACTTCGTCCACAATATTTTCGAATATTTCATGCAGCATCAGGATACCTCTTCAATTACTATCATCCATGAAACATTTTAAATAAAATTGGGACAATTCCCATTATACACCCGGGTCAAAATGATAAAAACATTTTTTCTTACAAAAAAGAGAGACTCTGAGAATATTCCACTTAAAAAAGTGTGAAAAATAGGCAACTTGTGAATATTGTATAATTTTAGCTCTTTATCTCTAGCGAAATGTGATTTATCTCAAGGCTAGCAACATTATGCTAAAATATTTTTGGAATCAAGGTGTCGATGTGTATGGCCAGAATTTATTCGTGGTGAGGTAAGTTATGGTACAGAAAGGATCATGAGCGAATCAGAATGTCGAGATGTAAAATATTTATTTAAATTAAAATGCAGCACGAAGATAAAAGCGTTAATTAGGCATAATATGGAGAAAAATTCTGGTTGGAAAAAAGCAGGATGTGGTTATGAAGGTGTTGAGGACACTGTTCGATTATATGGTTGGAGCTGCTCACGTCAGGTAATTATTTTACGCCGGAGGATAGCGAATAAGGACGACTATTTAGGGTTGATCTGCTAGTAAAGCCTGAAATTGCTCAGTGGCTTTAATTTGCCAGCGGCAACTTGTGCCCGATCACCCCAAAACTCTGGTCTAGTATAGTTTTTAAAATTTCTGTCAATTAAAGTTTTATCTAGGTCAAAGTGCAAAAAAATAATAGGTTTACTCATACTTATTTCTATAATTATATTATTTCGTTTTGTTTAACGGTGATATTCGGTTAATGGTATTCTAGGCCGAAGTATATTCCCATTCTTTCCAAAAAGAGTTTAGTGGGAAGTATAATCCCAAACGAAGCTTATTTTGCTCTTTTTTGGAAAAAATGGTCGCGTATTTAAATAATTGCTCTTGATAAGTTTGCAGGTTGTCAGCTATATATTCGCTGGACTTGAATTCGATGATCCAGCGAACCCCGCTAGCATCGATAAAAGTGCGATCTAATATGACTTGGACAGGTTGATTGCTTAGCATGGTAGTCAAGCTATATTCATGACGGCAATCTTTATGTAAAGGTGAAAATATCCACAAGCCACGGGGGTCATTTATTGTATTTAATAAAGCTTGCTTAACTATCGATACTGCTTGATCTATATTTGGTTCGGGATAACCCAGTTGGCGCAACTTTCGTTTCCAAATTATTTGCTCGTTATCAATTGCTAAGGGATCGGGTAGGTGTTGTCTGGCTAGTGCTTCATGAATCACCGTACCTAAAATCGCGGCTTGCTTATTTCTGATAGACAAGATAAATGGAGGAGCCGGTTGATCTATATTAGTGGTTAAATTGTCGATATTAGGAGCTTGCCAATTAGCAACTAAGCGTCTCAAATTAAAAACCGGTTGATCAGACAATTGATTGATACCATTACTTATTTCCGCTGATTTTAATGGAAACATAGCACAGGAACTGAGGATGTTGCTTCGAAAATAACTCCAAATCAATTTCAAGAAACTGTTTGATGGAGGTGGCCAGGAATTTAAATCTTTAGGCGGTAAAACCGCTAGTAAATGCACGGTTTTTTTAGCTCTAGTAACAGCTACATAAAATAATCGGCTTATTTCTAACGATAATTTCTTTTGTTCTAAATAATTTAGATAAGTGTACAATGAATTATCTTTGCCAGCTTTCTTCTTGATAGGAGCTAATAGTAAATCGGCGCCATCTTTAGCGTTTACTCTTTCTGTCCACATTAATAATTGTTGGCTATCCGTAGCGCCGCTTCGATGTAGTTGAGGGATGATCACATGATCAAACTCTAAACCTTTGGCTTTATGAATGGTCATCACTTGTAAGCGTGCATCGGAATTCGGATCAGGGGCTGCGTAGAGTGCTTTTAATTGCTCGTTGAGTAATTGGATATTAAATAATGCCCCGGCTTTAAAGGTTTTTTCTAATAATTCAAAAAATGCCTTGACGTTACTTAATTGATTGGTGTGAGTCAGTCCAGCCGGCCCTCCCAAAGCAAGCCAAGTTTGTTCCACCCATCGGCTGATAGTCGTGCGTCCGGCATTTGCCATTGCTTTTGAAAGAACCGGCACGATTCTTCGTAAGCGCAATTTACCGTCTTCAGAAAGCTCAGTATTTTTTTCAAAATCTAGTAGGCTTTCTAAAATAGTAGGGTAGGGGGTTTCGGTAATTATTTGTAAATCTTTTAAAATTAATCCGCAAAAAGGTGCGCGTAATATTGCCAGCCAGGCGATGCGATCAGCACGATGATGCAATGCGCGGGTTAAAGCTGCCAGGTCTTGGATTGCACTGTGCTGGGATAATAAGTCTAACTCAACGGCTTGAAAATTAATTTCGGCTGACTGTAATGCCGGTAAAATATGTTTTAAATGAATTCGGGCTCGAACTAAAATCGCTATTTGTGCGCAAGGTTCTGAATTTCGGATTTTGTGAATAACCGATATTAATTCCTGAGCTTCATAATCATAATTACTACAGCCATAACAGTTGACTGCAGCAAGCTCAGATTCTTTTTGGGTAGCGGTGGCGGGAAAATAAGGTATGGCTCCTTCAGCAATTTGTCCATTTTGAGGAAAAATATGGGGAAAAATCTGATTATACCAATTTACCAGCCCGGTACTACAGCGAAAATTTTGTGATAATTGTAATGGTTGCAAGCGGATGTTTTGAATTCCTTGATCCAGGGTTCGTAAAAACAATCCTACTTCAGCATTGCGAAAACGGTAAATGGATTGCATCGGGTCTCCCACTAAGAAAAGAGTATGATCATCCTCTTGTTGCCATCCCTGGGTGAGTTTTTCCAAAAGTTTAAATTGAGCTACGGAAGTATCCTGAAATTCATCTACTAAAATATGCCGGATACGGTAATCTAATGCCAGAGCTAAATCAGTTGGTTGATCAATTCCTAACGCCTGTGAAGCTCTTAGTCCCATTTCTATAAAATCCATGACGCCTTGTTCTTCAAACAATAAACGGAGTTGCGCTGCTAAAGTAGGCAGTAATTCAAATAAGGCTAAAATAATCGCCCATTGTTCGTCACTATAATGGACCGGCGGACAGATTAATATTTCTTGCAATGCTGATTGCAGGGCAGTGTTTGCAGATAGCTGCAATAAAATATCTTCAAAATATTTTTTTTCAAAAGTTTTAGCTGGAAAACCATGGTTTTTATTAACAGTTTTGCGCCACTCAAATTGTTCAGTCAATAACGCTTGAGCCAAAGATTTCCACAAACTGAGCTGATTGTAGTGAGTTTCGGGAAATTGAGACAAATCAGCCCAAGCGGTTAAACTTTTTTCAGGAGCAGTAGTTAACAGATTGTTACCTGCATATTTGAGCAAATTAAATAAGGATTGTTTGACCCCCGAAGTCAACAGCATTTTATGAGTTTTTTCAATCAACTCCTGTGCTAACAGTTTAAGGCCCTGTTGTAAACGATTTCGCAGTTGTATCCCTGGAGTACTGGATAAAATATAAGGTAACCATTGTTCTCTTTTTCGAAGTAAATCAGAACATAGTTTAATCAACTTAGGAGCGTCATTATCTAAATATTTTAATAATGCCGCTGGCGATGAGTGTAAAATAACTTCCTGGGCAGCCTTTTGATATAATAATTTTGGGTTTTCAATAACATTGGCAAAGATACTAACTCCTGATAATATCGGCATTCTGCTATTCAAATAGCCACAAAGCGCATCAATGGTCATAATTTTAAGCCGTTGCGGATTTTGTAAAATATTCCAATTCAACAAGTAATTTTTTTCCAGCACTTTTTGAGCTAATTCTCTAGTATGCGGTTGATTACTGGTGCTGGCAGAGATCACTCGCTGACGCATTTCAGCAGCGGCTTTGCGAGTAAAAGTGATCGCTAAAATTTCTTCTGGAGTCTGACAAGCGTTTGCCAATAATGATAAGTAACGCTGTGTTAACAACTCGGTTTTTCCTGACCCGGCGGGTGCTTGGACGATAAATGATTTGCTAAAATCTAGTGCTTCAAAACGGGCTTGTTGATCCGTTGTTTTTTGGTTGTCGATCAGTTCATTCATTTTCATTGGAATAGTCTTTAAAAGTTTCTTGGATACGGCATAAAGATTGTAATTGGCAGTTTTTGCAAGGTTTGCCATTATCTGCCGGTGCTACTGCAGCAAAACCAGTTTTAAACTCCAGTGCGAGCTTTGTTAACGATTGACGCCAATCATTGATTAAACTGGACCATGACTCAGTGCTAACGACTTGTTCAGGAAAATAACCTTCGAACGTTTCTTGATGTAGCCCTTTAAATTTGCATTCTCCGGATTTTATTTGAGCGAAAGCAATACCTGAAAGAGCTTGGTTAGGTTGAACAGCCACGGCATAGCAGGGTAGTTGTGGTTGTTGTAATCGGGCATTTTCCCATCCTCTGGTGTCAAATGAGCCGGTTTTATAATCAATCAAAAATAACTGATTATTTTCTAATTGATCAATCCGATCTAAAGTGATATTAAATTTGAGGTCAGATAAACTAAGAATTTTTCTAGCTTCTCGTGCAAAAACTCGAAATGCGGGACGTTGTTTTTCAAGATTGAGCCATTCGATCATAACTTGAATCAGTCGCAATTTTTCTACTTCAATGAACACATTGTTAATATTAATAAAATGTTCATTAATTACTTGCTGTACGGTATTTTCAACAAGCTGCTGCAGAGTAGCAGGATTCATCTGGATCAAGTTTTCTTGGTTTTTAATATCTGACCACAATAGATCTAAAACTCGATGGGTTAAATTGCCATGTGTTTTAGCGGAGATTCCTATTTGAGGTTCATCTAAGCTGGTAGCGTGTAACCGGTAAAAAGCAAAGGCTTGAAAGGGGCATTCGGCTTGCCTTTTTAGAACACTACTTCCTCCGGAAACCGTATCAGTTTTTATGGGATAACCCATTTGATCTAGTAACTGTTCTTGAGATTTACTGTTAAAAAGCATCTCATACCCATTCAACACTGGAATATTATCGTTGAATGTAGATTCTTGCTTTAAATTTAGGGGAATTAACCTGCTGAATTGAGCCGACTGATCCAAACGGTTGGAGCAACTTAAGTAAACCTCGCTGGTAGCTAATAACCGGGCAGTTACTTTCTGAGCGTAAGCTAATTCTTGCTCGGCAGAACTGTGCGGTATATTTAATTTTTTTTGTAATGAATAAGGCAAAAAAGGATTAGGGGTAGGGACGCATGGCCAATGCTCTTCATTCAAACCCATTACCCAGATAGCATCAAAGGCATATCCATTACACTGATGGATATCAAATATTTGTATTGGCGAGAACCGGTTGTGTTGAGCTTGAAAAAGAGTATGTGTAGTCAACTGGTATAAACATTGATAAGCCGTCAATTTAGAAATTTCACCGTGGATTACATCCAACTCGTTTAATTGTTCTAATAATTCCTGCCAACGGGTTATGACTTGATATTCTTCTAAAGTGAATACTCGTTGCCCTGGCCAGCCTAAAGCGTTTAGTTGTTCCACAAATAGATGCGACCATTGGCTAGGTAAGAGTTTTTGATCGGGAAGATTAATTGCAAACAAACGACGCCAACGTGTTAACCAAGTATGATTAGGATAATGATTTTGCCATTTTTGGATGGCCTTAAAAATTAGTGTGATCGGAATCTCAATAGTTTCTGCTTGCCGGCATTCTGCATCAATCATAGCGCCTATGTTAAAATCCGGTTGGTTTTGACATAAGTAAGGAGATTGTAATAAATAGCTTAGTATCTCATAAGGCAGATGATGAACATTCAATGATAATATTTTTAGTGCTACGGACACGATTTCAAATTCAGCCAAAGCTCGCTTGCAAGATAATTGGTTAAATAGTTTTTGGATGTTTTCTTGACGCTCCGATAGCCGCAAATCAATGAGTGCTACTTTAGCATCTGGATTTTGCGCGATTTTATTTTTGATCCAATTTGTTGCTGCCGACACTTCTGTTTCTGAGTCTTTAAAAACAGCGGCAGCCAATTTTTTCTCGCCCGCTTGCGACTCGATTGCAGGATTTACCAGCTGATTAACCGGTATCCACTGCTTGATCTTATTAAAAAGAGCTAAATAAGCTGGAGCAATTTCCTCAAAACCGGCTAAAAGGAGCTCTTTAGTACCTTTTAAATCTTGAGGAATTATTCTTTGCTCAATCTGGTGTGCTAGTTCCGCTTCACTGATCCATAGCCGGAGCCGGCAAAGTTCAGAAAATTGCTTTGCCCAGCTAATAAAAGCCTCGACTTCTAATGAACCCGAAGCAATTTTGTTAATATTGTCGAGGTCCATTTGCCAAAGATGGAGCAACCGCCAGGCTTGTTGCAGAGCTGAAGCCATATCGGAATGTTTGCTGATTTGCACCCATAATTGATGTTCTTGAAATTGACTTAGAACGATCTGTTCACCGAATAGATGTGACCCCCAGAAAGTCCTTAACCAGGCTTCAATAGGTAAAATGCTGGGAGTTGCTAATACATCTGAATTTTGGTTCAACTCCATGCGAAATTGCTGGTGTAAATGTCCAGCGAGCTGTTGATTAGCTGTTAAAACAATGACTTGTTGCTGACTTAAAGATATCAATTTATTCATACTTGACATGTACTTGCACACAGGGGTAGCTAGATTATATCGATTTAAATTGTGATAACCAAATCAAAATATAAAAAAAGTTTAATATTTTATTAAGTTGTTGAAATATAATTAAAAATTTGTTGTGACTAAAATCAGTTCAATTTGATCTAAGTGTTGGTATTTGTAGAATAATTAGAAGATTTACGAAGGATATTCACAAAGTTATCCACAAAATTTGTGAATAACTTATATTGCCTGAAACCTAGCGAAAACTATCAAAATCTCGATTTAAAATGGTAGACAAAATTTCTTGGCTGTGCTAGATTGGAATTGGTAGCGTTGCAGCATTTTGAGACGGGCGTGTTTATGCTCTCTTTAATGAGTTGCTATGCAGTTGTTTTTTTTTGTTATGAGAGTGTTAACACATGAGCAATAAAATTTATGTAGGCAATTTATCTTATCGGACTGTTGAGGATCAATTAACTCAACAATTTTCAAAGTTCGGACAAATTTCTAATACCGTAATTGTAATGGACCGTGCAACTAACCGTTCAAAAGGTTTTGGCTTTATTACTTTTGATAATGAAAACGCAGCTCAACAAGCTGTCCAAGAAATGAATGGTAAAGAAATTGATGGCCGTACCGTTAAGGTGAGCATTGCCAAACCTCCAAAAGAGCGCGAAGGTGGTGGTGCTGGCGGTGGTGGTCGTCCAGGCGGCCGTTCAGGTGGCTTCGGCGCACGTCGTGACGGCGGCGGTGGCAGAATGGGCGGTGGTCGCGGCGGAAATTATTAATCTGCCCTGATTTTTAATCTTTGCCAAGGAAGGCAAAGAAAGTTTACCGAAAACTGTATTTTTCTTGTCGTAGGCAAAATTGCGGAATTTTATTGCTGGTATTTTTACTAAAATAATCTGCTTTTTTTGCCTATTTTTTTATCCGGTTCTATCCCATTAGTCATTGATTATAATTTTTTCTACAAAGATTAGATAACTCTATGCGCAGCAATTTATTTAAACTAGAATGGAGAGACCAGCCAGGAGACTTCAAAGCACTAGCGATTAAACAAGGATTTAACTTCTATTGGAAAACCTACAATAATTTTGAGCTTGATGAAAAAACAAAATTGGCCGAGCTCAAAGTTATTGCCGAAAAATATCATTCCTATCATGCAGCCTCTGCCTACGCCAATATGTGCTTGTTAAAACTATCTCCTAATTCACCTATTCTAGTAGAAGAACTCAAGAAAATTACATCTTGGTACAGCAGTACGATGATGATCCATGGTTCGCCAACTTTTTATTATTTAGCAACTGTTTGTTCGCAATATGCAGAAATAGCAACCGATAGTAAAGCTCAGAATATCTTATTAGTCGAAGCTTATACCTATATCCAAGCCGGTTTAGCATTAAAAGAAATGTCGGAAGACGCTCTTTTTAACGCTTACTTAGGTCGGTCATTTTCAGCTATTCATTTGCGCTTTAACACGCCGGAGGAGTTACAAAGTTATTGTTTAAAAGCCCTCCATGATGTACCTAATATAGAAAGTGCTAAACAGCAGTTAATTGATCGGTATCTTTGTCAAATCCATACCCATCGTAAAAACGAATTATTACCTTGTGATTTGTAATTTCGGTGCTGCAGGGGCTGGATGCCGTGGAGCATCCGCTGTCTTACTAAACATCCCATACCTTGTAGTAGATACCTTAACTTCTACAGCTTTTGGGGTATTTTGTTGCCTTATGGCTTCGTGTAATTGATCGCTCGTTTCTTTTTTAACCCAATGATCAGTAAATGCATCAATGGAAATATTGACGGCTCCACTATAAACTCGCTGATAAGCCTGGAAATAACTTTGAAGCCACGAATAAGGGTTTTTCTCCTCTGAAGGTTTAAAATCCACGGGCAGAATAAAGTTAATCTCGCCGCGTGCTGCATCAAATAGTTTAAATATAATATTTTCGCCATTGCGAACTACGTGGGCTACTGCTACATGGCTTTTTTCTTTTGATTGAAACGCGATGGTTTTAATTCCAGGCTCTAATAAAAGTTTCATTAATGTCGCTTCGTCCGACTCTGCTTCGTTTTCTTTTTTAATTTTTGGACCGAATGTAGCCAATACCTCATGTAATGGAGAATTATTCTTTCTTACCGCCACTTGCATTTCGATAATACGGCCGATAGATTGTTCATCTAATCCGTCTACCGAATAAGCTGTTTCAGGAGTGGTGTGCTGAAACTCGAGCCAATTGAAGGAAATACCGCAACATACTCCATTATCAATGAGCCGGGCTTTGGCTCCATTTCCGCTGCCAATCAAACGCCTTTGCTGATTTTCAATAAATGGATGAGTACCTTGATTAAACTCAAATATTAGCTGTCCACCATAATCTTTAACTTCTGTAAATAAACCCATTTTATCTTTCTATTATTTTATTACTTAATCTTCTTTACTCTCATAGAATATTTTAAAAGACTTAGCTTAGAGAAAAATTAAAAAACTCTTAAGAAAAGATTAACAACTCTGTAGTATCTTTGCACAACGGGTTGAAGGGTAGGAGTTAATAGCTGAAAATAAAGGCAAACAATAAAAAAGTCAGGAGAAAAAATTTTTTTTATCCGCGCCCCAGATGAGGAACTTATTTTTTAACGTGAGCTGCTGGAAAGACAATTTGCACTTCAAGCCCTTTTTGGCTCCCTGGTGTTAACAATAAAACTTCCGCTGCATGTAATTTTGCTATTTGCTGAACGATACCTAATCCTAGACCACTACCTGTGCTGGTATTGCCTAGAATACGATAAAATCTTTCAAATACTCTTTCCCTTAATTCAGCAGGTATGCCTGGGCCGCTATCGATAACCGTTAAAATCACATGCTGGGGAGTTTCCCTGATATCGATTTTCACCCAGCCGCCTTTAGGTGTATATCGAATGGCATTGTCAATTAAATTTCTGATTAATATTCCAATTGCGGTAGGGTTGCCGTAAATGTTAGCCGGACTATCCGGTGATAAAAATTCTAATTCTATATTTTTTTGAATAGCCTCAGGAGCAAGCATGGCAGCAATATCGGCTGTCTCCCTAGCTAATTTTACCAAAGTAAAATCCTGAACAGCTTCCGGAGCCATTTTATTAAGTGTCAGTAATTGTTGGATGACGTGATTACTGCGATTCACCCCGGCCAATATTTTGGTTAAAGCCTCACGATTATTAGCATCCGGAGCCATTTTTAAAGCGGCTTGAGCTTGAGCGCTGATTGCAGCTAAAGGTGTTTTCAGTTCATGAGCTGCATCACCGGTAAAACGTTTCTCTCTTTCGAAAGCGTCTCTTAACCGGCCAAATAAATGATTTAAAGCTTGAATCAGCGGGATGATTTCAGCCGGAACCGAAGTTAAATTGAAGGGCTGCAAATAACTTGGCGCCCGATGGCTGACCTCTGAAGTGACCCGTTTTAAGATAAATAGCGCTTTACCAACGATAAACCAAATAAGCAGCGCTAAAAATGGGTAACTGAGCAGCATGATGTAAATGGAATCCTGAGTCAGCCGGTTTTCTAAAGCTTGGCGATAATGGATATGTTCAGCCAGCATAGTGGTATATTGGGTTTTAGCGTCGTTGGTAGTAAATACTCTCCAAGATTGACCATTTATTGTATTGTTAGTTAATCCATTAACACCATTTGAAAACGGTTTATTGGGAGCTCCAGAAGAATGTAGTAAGAGGTGATTTTGGTTGTCCCATATTTGGAATTCGATATAAAAATTTTGATCGTAATTATTCACTTCCGAAGGAATGGCAATGGTAGTGGGAGTATAAACACCGCTCTTTCTACTCTCGATCAGATTATTTTGAATCGTCTGCAATCGCTTTTCTTCAATTTCGGTGCCCAGCAGCGCCTGAATGCTCAATCCTGTATGAATTAACTGAGTATCGAGCTGCTTTTGGATATCCTTATGAGATAGAACCAAATTGCCAATGATCGACAGTGAAGTGATCAAAGTCACACTGAGCAACAAATTGATAAGTAGAAAAGTGCGAATCGATGGGGTCATGGAGTAACCAAGAGTCAATTTTCCTCTTTAGAAATCATATAACCTACTCCTCGGATAGTGCGGATCAGATTGGAGCCAAAACGTTTACGCAGATTATGGATATGAACTTCCAGCGCATTACTATCAATATTTTCCCCCCAACCATACAAAGTTTGGTTGAGTTGCTCTCGAGAGATAACTCTTCCGGTGTTTTCAAGTAATTTTTGTAATAAGGCAAATTCACGCCGAGAAATAATTGCGTCTTTGCCACCTTGCTGTACGGTATGTGAAGCAGGATCGAGTTCGATATTGCCATAAACGATCACAGGATTAGCTCTTGCTTTAGAGCGGCGTTGTAGTGCACGCATGCGAGCGCATAGCTCATCCAGGTCAAAAGGTTTGGTGAGATAATCGTCAGCCCCGGCGTCTAAGCCTTTTACTCTATCTTCTACAGATTCTCTAGCAGTCAAAATCACCACCGGAATAGTGATATGCCGTTCTCTAATGCTTCTTAACAAATCCAAACCAGACATTTTAGGCAAACCCAAATCCAAAACGATCACATCAAAATCTTCTTGTGGAGTGGTCAGTACTCGATGAGCTGCTTTACCGTCTTTTACCCAATCCACAGTATATCCATAATGACGTAATCCGGTTCGAATGCCGTCACCTAATAATTCATCATCTTCAACTAAAAGAATGCGCATGATCAACCCCTCTTTTTTACTTGCGAATCCCCATCAGGCCAAGGTATCTATTAATTTACCCATCATAAGAGTAAAATTATCGCAATTTGAGTAAACATACAAAAAATATTCATTTTTACAATGATATATACCATTTTTGGAAAATGCAACAGTTTATTTAACATTATCTTAAGCTTCCCTTAAGGTTACTAGAACTTATTTGAAAAATCAATGAGGTTTAAATTAGATGACAACGCTTAATAAGAATGCAGCTACTGTAGAGTTAATTGAAAAAATTATTCAATATGCTAGCCAATCTCCCCTGGTGGCCGATTTGGATGTCGAGAAGCTAGTTAAATTCATTCGATTATATTATGGTCATTGCTCGATCGAAGATTTAGAAGCCCGGACCCTTGAGAACCTATTTGGAGCGGCCTTGTCGCATTGGCGTTTGATGTATCAACGTAAACCGGGAGAATTAAAAGTTCAAATCTTGAACCCGCAATTTGAGCAAGACGGTTGGCAATCCCATCATACCATCGTTGAAATTGTTACCGATGATATGCCTTTTTTAGTCGATTCTTTAAGGATACCACTCAATACCCACTTGATGATTCATATGGGTGGTATGCAGGTGGTTAGAGATAATAACGGGGTTGTTTTAGATGTGCTGGCCTTTTCAGAAAAACATCCTCACGCCATATTAGAATCTCCTTTGTACCTGGAAATTGATAAACAAACTGATCCTGAAATCCTTTCCAAAATTCAAATAAACGTCATTAATGTACTAAATGATGTGCGTTTGGCGGTGACCGATTGGGAAGCGATCCAGCATCAAGTAAAGAACACCATGGATGTGCTCAGTAACCAAGTAAAAATCCATGGCGAGTACAAAGAGATCATTGCTTTCTTAGAATGGGTTCTGGAAGATCATTTCACCTTTTTAGGAGCTTGCGTTTATAAGCCATTAATTTTAGATCAAAGTTCGCGCTTGGGTTTATTAAAAGACCATAAAGAGCAGCAAAAACCCTATCTTGGTTGGGAAGAATTGGCAGATACAGCCAATCAAATGGCTGCTGCTAAAGCAATTGCACTTTCCTCTAAATTAACTACTCGAGCCACGGTTCATCGGCATTCTTACACGGATTTAATTGGCATAAAAATATTGGATGATCACGATCAATTAATCGAAATTCGGCTATTTATTGGCTTATATACTTCGAGCGCTTACATGGGTAGCCCTAAGGTAATACCGTTAGTTCGTAAAAAAGTAGAAGCAGTGATTGCTCAATCCAAGCTACCTCCTAGAAGCCATGCAGGCAAAGACCTGCTACATATTTTATCAACGCTGCCGCGCGATGATTTATTTCATGCTAATACTGAAGAATTATTCACGCTCAGTTTGTCGATTTTACATCTGCAAGAACGGGCGCGAATCCGTTTATTTGTTAGAGAAGATGCCAATGGCCGCTTTGTTTCTTGTTTAGTGTATGTTCCCAGAGAAAATTTTAATGAAGACCTGGTTCGTAAAATCCAAGGAATTTTAAAGTCGGAGTTAGATGGCGTTGAAGTCACGGTAAGCACTCAATTTTCGTCTTCGATATTAGTGAGAATTCATTATGTGGTTAGAGTTGAGCCGCACAATCGAAAACCGTACGATTTAAACCAGATAGAGCAAAAACTGATTGAAGCAGGTCAATCTTGGCAGGATAATCTCAAACCCAGCGTCATTCGGTATTTTGGCGAGGAGCAAGGGTCGTGGATACTGAGCCGTTATCGTAATGCTTTTCCCGCCGGCTATCGTGAATCCTTTGAACCCCAATCTGCTCTGTTTGATATTGAACAAATTGAAAAATTAAGTAGTGAAAATCCCTTGGTGATGAGTTTTTACCGTCCTGTGGGCGTCTCCAAAGAAATCATTCATTTCAAGTTATATAGTCATGGGACCACTGTGACTTTATCAGATGCTTTACCCATTTTAGAAAATATGGGTTTAAGAGTAGATACCGAACAATCTTATTGTATTACACCCAAAGAGAGTGAACCGGTCTGGATTAATGATTTCGGGATGCGCTATTCCCGTGAACCAGAGTTTGAAGTTGAGCAGGTTAAGGGCTTGTTTCAACAAGCCTTTAATAAAATATGGATTGGTGATGTAGAAAGTGATACCTTCAATCGATTGGTATTAGAAGCCCAACTCAGTTGGCGTGAAATTACTTTATTACGAGCCTATTCCCGTTATTTTCGTCAAACCGGCTTTACCTTTAGTCATGAATATATAGGTCAGGCTCTAGTCAACAATGCCTTTATTGCCCGGTTGTTAGTAGAATTGTTCCATTATCGTTTTGTTCCTCAGCCAATTGAAAATAGACAAGATAAATTGGCCCAAATCGAGGCTTTAGTATACAAAGAATTGGATAAAGTGGTTAGTTTGGATGATGATCGAATCTTGCGTCGTTACCTGCATATTATTAATGCCACTATTCGAACTAATTATTTCCAAACCGATGCGGTGGGTCATGCGAAAAATTATCTTTCCTTTAAATTTGACGTCTCCAAGATACCTGAGATGCCATTACCGTTGCCCATGTACGAGATATTTATTTATTCCGCTCGTTTTGAAGGGATTCATCTACGCGCGGGTAAGGTAGCACGCGGCGGTATCCGCTGGTCGGACCGTCGTGAAGACTTCCGAACGGAAGTACTTGGTCTGATGAAAGCTCAAAAAGTTAAAAATGCTTTGATTGTGCCGACAGGAGCTAAGGGTGGATTTGTTCCCAAACGGTTACCTTTAGATGGCAGCCGCGAAGCGATCTTGGAGGAGGGGATTAATTGCTACCGTGAATATATTAACGGTTTGCTGGACCTTACCGACAATTTGCAAGATGATCAAATTGTTCCGCCCAGCGAATGCATCTGTTACGACGATCCCGATACTTATTTGGTGGTCGCCGCTGATAAGGGGACGGCCACTTTTTCTGATATTGCTAATAGCATCGCCACTGAAAAAAATTACTGGCTGGGAGATGCTTTTGCCTCAGGCGGTTCAACCGGTTACGATCATAAAAAGATAGGGATTACCGCTCGGGGCGCTTGGGTTTCTGCTCGCCGTCAGTTTCAAGAACTTGGGGTCAATGCCGATACGGCAGAGATTGTAGTAGTGGGTATAGGAGATATGAGCGGAGATGTTTTTGGCAATGGTATGCTGCAGTCACCTCACATAAAACTGGTTGCTGCTTTTAACCATCAGCATATTTTTTTGGACCCTGATCCGAATCCTAAGTTAAGTTTTGAAGAAAGAACTCGTTTATTTAATCTTCCTCGTTCAACTTGGGCTGATTACAACCGCAATATTATTTCCAATGGGGGAGGAGTGTATTCACGTTCTGCCAAATCTATTAGTTTGTCTCCACAAATTAAAAAAGTATTAGGAATTGATCGGGATGTATTGATTCCAACGGAATTAATACGAGCCATTTTGAAATCTCCCGTAGATTTGATATGGAATGGTGGCATTGGTACCTATGTTAAATCCACCCAAGAGACCAATCTAGACGTAGGCGATCGCAGCAATGATGCGCTGCGAGTTAACGGTAATGAAGTTCGGGCAAAGGTAATTTGTGAAGGCGGCAATCTGGGATGCACCCAATTAGGCCGGATAGAATATGAACTGAATGGCGGTAAGATTAATACCGATTTTGTGGATAATTCAGGCGGAGTAGACTGCTCAGACCATGAAGTCAATATCAAAATTTTACTCAATCAAGTGATAGCTGCGGGGAATATGTCAGAAAATAGCCGGAATATTTTACTAGCAGCCATGACCGATGAAGTAGCCAATCTGGTGTTACAAAATAATTATCAGCAAAATCGAGCTATTAGCTGGCTGTCGGCAATGTCTAAAAATCACTTAAGCTTATATATCAATCATATTAGCGCTCAGGAGCAAGCCGGCAAAATTAATCGTGAACTGGAATTCTTGCCCAGCAATAAAGAGCTCATGCAAAGAAAGATGGACAAGTTAGGCATTACCAAGCCAGAAATGGCGATCCTATTTGCTTACAGTAAAATTACTTTAAAAGAGCAAATTTTACTTACTGATTTACCTGAAGACCCTTATTTATCTATTTGTTTGAAAGAACCTTTTCCTTTGCCGCTGCGAAAAGAATACAGCGACATTATGTTTCAGCATAAATTGCGCCGCGACATCATTGCCACTCAACTTTGTAATAGGTTGGTAGGAGACATGGGGGTCAGTTTTGTATTTCAAATGCAGGAAGAAACCGGCGCTTCTGTGCCAATGATTGTTCGAGCTTATACTGCCGCCCGAATTATTTTTTATATGACCGAATTTTATATCGATATTGAATCGCTTGATTTTAAAATAGACGCTACTATCCAGTATCAAATCAACGAAGAAGCGGTTACCTTGGTGCGCCGTGCAGTCCGATGGTTATTAAGACATCGTAATAAACACATCGATATTCAAGAAATTATTAAAGACTTTGCTGACTCGGTAGTTTATTTGTTTCGACGGCTGCCAAAATATTTACTGGGCGACGACCGGGATGGTTTGGAGTCGCGGCGAGACCGTTTGATTGCCGCCAATGTTCCACCTGAAATCGCACTGCGGGTGGCATGTGCTGAACCGATGTATCACGCTTTAAATATCATCGAAGTGGCTCTGCAAGAAAAACGGGAAATACAAATGGTTGCAGAAGTTTATTTCTTATTAGTAGATAGATTAAAATTGATCTGGTTTCGCCAACAAATCAATGCCTACGCCGGAGGGGATAGCTATTGGGTATTTTTAGCAAAATCCTCTTATAAAGCCGAGCTTGATATTTTGCAGCGTCGATTAAGCAGTGAAGTGCTACGTGAAATCAATGTCGATAGTGATATTAGTCAGCAAGTGGATGCATGGCTGGAGCGCAGTCAGCATTTAGTAGACCGCTGGCGAAATATTTTATCTGACTTGCGAACCACAGGAGTCAAAGAATTTGCTATTATTTCGGTGGCCATTCGAGAGCTAGCTCGTTTAGCCCAAAATTCACATAGTAACCATCATTCTAAAAGGAGTATTCAATGAAAAAACCCTTGCCGGTCTGTTTGTTTCTGTTACGATTAGCTATTTTTGCGTTGATGTTGGTCTGGGCCATCGATAAATTCCTCCGGCCTCTGAGCGAAGCAGCTATGTATCATAAAGCTTATCATTTGCCGCCGATACCGCTGTTTGTGATGTATGTTATCGGTTGCATTCAGATATTGCTGGCTTCTTGTTTTATGTTAGGCATCCAGAAAACACTGACTACCGGTTTGGTTTTACTAGGCATGATCATTTATACGGTTGCCTCTTACCGGCTTTATCTGCCTATTTTCCATAACGATAATTTGTTGTTTGTACTAGCTTGGCCTATGTTGGCGGTCTGTCTCTGTTTGTTTTTGCTCCGCCGTGAAGACACGCTGCTGGCCAGTAAATCGCGAGGATAATTTATGTCAAAAGAATGTGTTTTCTGTAAGATTATCAATCGTGAGCTACCTGCTAATTTGGTGTATGAAGACGACCAAGTGGTTGCTTTTCCGGATATTCACCCAAAGGCGCCGCACCATCTACTGATTATTCCAAAGCGTCACATAGCCACATTAAATGATATCACCGAACAAGATACTGCATTGGCCGGCCACTTGTTACAAGTCGCTAAAAAATTGGCGGTACAGTTAGCTATCGCGGAACAAGGTTATCGAGTTTTAATGAATTGTAATGAGGGTGGCGGACAGGCCGTTTTTCATATCCATTTGCATTTACTAGGCGGACGCATGATGCATTGGCCTCCAGGTTAAAAAAATGAGCGTAATTAAAGAACATGAGTTAAGTGCTGTTACTGAAAGCGGCCAAAAATTAATTGAAAATTTATTAATTAGTTTAGGTGAAAATCCCTTCCGTGAAGGGTTGTTGGATACACCCGGCAGAGCGTGGGAATCATGGAAAATGCTGACTAGCGGTTATCAGCAAAATTTACCGGATTTAGTCAATGAAGCCATTTTCAATTCCGATATGGATGAAATGGTGATCGTCAAAAACATCGAGCTGTATTCTTTATGCGAGCACCATCTGTTGCCTTTTTTTGGAAAATGCCATATTGCTTACATCCCCAATGGTAAAATTTTAGGTCTTTCCAAATTTGCCCGGATCGTCGATATGTATGCACGCCGTTTGCAAGTACAGGAAAATCTGACTCAACAAATTGCCCAAGCCATTTCAGAGGTTACTCAAGCCAAAGGTGTGGGCGTAATCCTTGAGGCGCAGCATTTATGTATGATGATGCGGGGTGTTGAAAAACAAAATTCCAGTATGACTACTTCTGTGATGTTGGGTTTATTCAGAAATAATGAACGCACCCGGCATGAATTTTTGAATTTATTAGCGCGTTAATTCCTTAACACTTATGAAAATGAAAACCGATTGCTACCTCTCATCGAAGAGCTTTGCGGGGAAAGCAATCGGTGCAACCGGTCGATCTCTCCTAGTAAGGTCTGAACAGTTTGGTATGTTTCTGCTTGGTCACGGACTTTATCACCGGCTTGACGTTCGATTTGTTCCTGGGTTTCAGTGAGTTGGGTTTTAGTTTGATTTAATTTTTCCTCCAATTGCTGCACTATAGATTGACTACTCGACACCTCTGTTTCTAACCGGCGTTTTTCTGCTAAAACGCTATGTAAAGCCATCTGTTGTTCGCGTAAACGTTGCGTCCATTTAGATGCTTGCTGTTTATATTCAATAGTTTGTTGTTGTTGCGCAGCAATGATCTGCTGTAGTTCAGCAGACATTTGATTTTGTTTTTGTTGGAGTACGGTTTCCTGGTCTTTCAGTTCAGTCAGTTGGGTCTTTAATTGAGTATTTTTCTGGGTTAAATCCTGTATTTCACTATCCTTGCTGGTTAAAGTACGTTGAAAGTCTAATTTTTCTTTTGCTCCCTTTGCTAAGCGCTGCTGAAGAAGCTTATTTTTTGCTTGTAAATCTCTTTGTTGTTTTATTGAAGCTTGTTCGATATCCCGCAATTGTTGTTGAAGTTTGGCATTTTCTTCTGGCAATGACTCAATCGGTTTTACAGATGATAAGGGCTTGATTTTTTGATCTGATGATTTTTCCATAACCGGTTTTCGCATTGCAGTAATGATCATCTGATAGGCCAATACTTGAGATTCATCTTTTATCTGGAGTGCAAAAGTTTCCGCTATTTTCATCATAGGTTCCCGTAGCCAACTATCCACGGAATCTGATACTTTCAAGCATTTGGTGATCATATTGAAAGCTGATCGATATTCTTTTTCTGGCGGCGCTAGATGTGCGTGTTGATTGATGAAGCTTTGTAATCGAGTCACCAGACTTTCCACGCGATGCCGGTAAACACTATCTTTTCGGGGGTCACGATAGACTTCAAGAAAATGACGTAAAATGGACCCTACCGCTCGTGCCACTAAACTGGTATATATGCGCGCTGGGTCCCAGTTATCGGCAATTAAGGAGAAGGATATCCCATCATAAATATCCATCATTTTGAATACGATTCGACTGGCTAAAATAGAAATTTTATCTTGAACTTTGAGTTCTCGTTTCAAGTCATTCATCCAGGCTACACTGACTACGCATAACGTATCGAGCATATCGATTTGCAGGCATTGTTCCGCCGGACTCTCACAAGAAAACGTGAGGCTCTCCTGTATATAAGTACAGATGGTATCGACCTCTTTTTCTTTCTGAAACAGGTGCGTTAATATCTTGTAATAAGTTAATTGTGTCTGAATGTAACCAATGCCCACTGGATTTTTGCAGCACGTCAAAATGCGATCCACGAGGTCCAGCAAAGTCTTTTGCTGATGAAAACAAGTGCTACTCACCAATCGTTCTTTGGTTAATTCGGCGACTGCGATCAGAAAAAGATCAATGACTGGCAATATATCTTTCGGAAAGGTCAATTTGGATTCGTCGCTCCAGCGTTGACAAGCTTTGCAGGCTTCGTCCAAAAATTGGCACAAAGTATGATTTTTCAAAGATTGAGTGGACTCCACCGGTGTTGGTGACTGAAATTTTTTTATTTCAATTTTTTTAATTTCTTCTAACACAACAGGCGCTAAGCTTTTGAGGTGAGTTGATTTCATCCGGGATATCCTCCTGACAGCGATTTCTGCCAATCCGATCTGGGCTCCGGCAATAATGACCGTAGCCGTTCTATTTCATTCTGTAATGACCCCAATTTCCGCAACTTTGCCGTCTCATCACATTTTCTATCCAGGACCTGCTGAGACAATTTCTTGCTCGCGTCATTCAATTGAATTTGAGTCTGTTTTAATTCTACTTCTAGAGCTTTTGCCTGGTGTTGGTTATCAGCCACTTGAATTTTAAGTTGCTGGTTTTGCCCTGTCACACTATCCAAAGCGCTTTGTTGTGCGAGTATCTGTCGGTTCCAGTCGGCTGCTTGTTCCTGTTCGGTCGCTTCGTGCCGCTTTGGTTGCTCCAACACCGATTGTTTTTCTTCGGAAAGTTGCCCTTGTTGTTGCATCAGCAATGCCTCCCGACGTTGAGCCTCAGTGAGTTGAGTTTGCAATTGTGTGCTTTCATTGGTTAATTGTTTCAATTCCATTTCTTTTACATTCAATGACTGTTGGTATATTATCTTTTCTTGTTCTTGTTTTTCAAGTTGTTTGGTTAATTTTTTGTTCTTGGTGGTGAGAGCTTTGCGTTGTTTTTTTGCTATTTGCTGAGCCTGTTGTAATTGCCGGCGAAGTTTTGCGTTTTCTTCGGCCAGGCAATGGTCATCTTTTTTATCTGCCATTTTAGGCAATGACGTTGGGCATTCTTTTGACGGCGCAGAGAGATTTCCTCTTATTTTCAGGGGACCTTTTTTAAAAGAGGCTATCATGATTTGATGACCTAATACCTGCGGCCCGATCCTATCCGGTACAAAATTTTCTGCTATTTGAATCAATTGAACTTGCCAAAGTTGATTCTGCGAGTCAAATTTCTGCAAAATATTAGTCACCATATTTAACACTTTCAAACATTCTTTCTCTGGAAGTTTGTAGGGATATTTATCCATCAAAGCTTGTAATCGTGTTAACAATTTCTCGATGCGGTAATGATAAAGATCAGCAGTTTTCGGCGTATACAGAGCAGGTTTAAAGTGACAGAGCAGAACGGTCATCGTACCCACTACCAGGTTGCTGTATACTTCGACTGGGTCCCACCCCGGCGACGAAGCTGATATTGGAATACTCTCATAAATATCTGCGATTTTTTGCACCAGATTATTGACAAATACTAACATTTTATCGCACTCGTTTGCTTTTAACGGCCGCTCATCAATCCAGGCTAAGCCACTGAGACCGAGTGAGTATAATGTTTGGATTTGCTTAGACCGCTCCGATACTTTGTCACAGTGAAATGCTAGGGTGGCATTACTGTGAGTCACAATGTCGTCGATATGGTCACGCTGTTGTGTCATGTAACAGAGCGCTCGATAATATCTCGAGTGAAACTGCGCGAAAGTCAAATCTGAATGAGGATTATTGCTAGCCAAGATCTGATCAATTAAATCCAGGAGTTGTTTTTCTTGTTGAAAAATGTCAACTCTGATTTCCTCTTGAGCAATCCAATGGGACACCTTTTTCAATAAAAAATTTATTACGGATAAGACATCGTCAACGCTATAAGCTGAAGACCCGTTCAACCAGGATTCACAGATTTTCTCGGCAACCTGCGCAAGCTGGCGGATGGAGTATTTTGGTGATTTTTCTGGTTCCGCTTTTAACTCTGTGAGGGTTTCTTGTATCACTGGTAACACCTGCAGAGCTAACGCTGATGAATGAACCGTTTTTATGGCCTGTTGAAGGCAAAGCTTTTTTTCAAGTTGCTCTGTCAGCGCCGATTGCTCTTTATCTGGTTTTTCAAATGCGCTAATAGTCGCTCGATAAGCGAGTACCTGTGGACTAGCCACATCCGGCGCAAAACCTCTCGCTAGGGTTGTCAGCGATTGGCGTAGCCAAAGGTCTTGCGGCTTTAATCTTTGTAAAAAATTAATCAGCAATTCTAAAATCAATCGGCATTTCGATTCGTACGGCGACAATCGCTGATGGTCCAAAAATCTCTGTAATCGCACCAGCAGATATTCCATACGCTCTCGATAACGTTTGGCTCTTTCCGGCGCTTGACTCAGTTCAATAAAATAACGGAAGGCTAAACCCAGTGAATGTAACACTAAACTGCCATAGACAACAATTCGATTCCACTCGGGTGAATGATAGGAAGCAGGCACAGTATCGTAAATGTCCATCGACTTATGCATGATTTGAGTCGCGATTTCGCAAATCTTATCTTGATCTTCGCCCTTCCAGTCCGGCTGATTCAGCCGGCTCGTGCACCCGACACCGAGGGTGTCTAACATATTAATTTGCCGGCAGTGCTCGAAGTGCTGATCACTTTGAAATACCAATACCGTTGTTAAATGGGATATGATGGTGTTAATCTGGTTCTCTCGATAGGTTATGGTGAGCGCGCGGTAGAAGTTAGACCTTAATTGCATGAACACTAAATCCGGATGGCCATCGCCGCATGCTATAATATCATCGACTAAATTCAACAGCTTTTGTTCCTCTTGAAAAATCTGCTTATAAACGACTTGTTGGACGATGATATGAGCAACTGTAATCAAAAAAAAATCCGCTACGGCTAGCAAGTCTGCTGTGGATACTGATTTTAATTCCACTGTCCATGCCTGGCAGATTTGCCGGGTTTTTTGCAGAAAGCCCTGAAAGGATTCGGTTGGCGACGCAGTGGTTAGCTGTTGCCAACGAAATTCTTGAGAACGCTTCTTTGTTTCAAGCTCAATTTTCTTTATCGTTTCCAGTGCCACCATTGCCAATGTAGCCAGATGATTCGTTTTCACGCGACCTCCTTAATAAAGCATTCCATGATGAATTCTGTTCAAGAAATGATACAACCTGTGAAACCTGAGTCAATTCAGTTTCAGCTAAGACTTTGAAACAACACAATAAAATTTTAATCGAATTTGCACCGTTTATTTGTTATTATATTCTATACCGATATACAGGACAATATACATTTGAACAAACCTGGGAAGTAAGTTGACCCATCACTTTAACTTCTTTATTGTAGTTTATACTTTATATCGATATACGATATATTAAATTGGTTGATTGCGCTTTTGGAAGATTTTCTGATCTATCGGTACAGGTTATAATAAACTTAGAATAGATCGCCACAAAAAATCCCAATGCAACTGATTTTATTTTATTCAGGAGGGATTAATTAATGAAAAAATCTTTATTCACTGCTACCGATTTATCGTCCTTATTAAATGCCGCGCCGGATGGGCTGGTCATTATCAATCAAGCAGGAAAAATCGTGTATGTCAATGCCCAAACGCTCACTTTGTTTGGATATGCATCCGATGAACTGCTCGGCGAAACCATAGAAAAACTATTACCCAACCGCTATCATTCCAGGCATATCGGCTACCGTCAAAGTTATTTTATCAATCCACATATTCGGCATATGGGTGCGGGTTTAGACCTTTATGGAGTTAAAAAAGGCGGCGCCGAATTTCCCGTTGAAGTTAGTCTGAGTCCTTTGCAATCAGCAGAAGGGGCATTGGCTTTTGCGGCTATCCGGGATGTGACTGAAATTAAAGCTTTGGAGAAAACCCGTTTGGAAGCCATCCAACGTGCCAAGGAATTTCAACAGTCGCGTGCTGACGAAGCCGAGTCCTATCGCCGGCGTCAAGAACAAATAGTGGATGCATTGTGCCATGAATTACGCAATCCCTTACAAGGTATTTACGGTAACGTAGTCTTACTTAAGCAGAATTTTCACCAGTTGATGACGCTATTGCAGCCACACCTAGAGATTGGTTTAAGCGCGGCTTTATTGAAGCAGGTGATGGAGCAATTCGAACAAATGAAAGACAGTGTACACGCGATAGAAACCTGTGCTGATCACCAAAAAATCATTGCCGACGATGTCTTGAGCTTGTCTAAACTAGAAGCTCAGCGAGTGGAACTGAATTTTGTGGTGTTTGATCCAAAGCATGTTGTGAGTAATGTAATTAAAATGCTCAAAACCGTGATTAACGATAAAAAACTAGAGCTGATCGAACAGATATCGACTCAAAAGGTTATGGCGGGTGGAGACCCTGACCGGTTGGCGCAAGTGTTGATAAATTTGCTCACCAATGCCATTAAATTTACGCCGGCGGGCGGCTCCATTACCGTGACCCTGGACTGCATTACCCCGGTGGACCCGGGTGATCCTTCAGTGAAATTACAATTTGCGGTGCGAGATACCGGCATTGGCATGACGCCGGATGAGCAAGGCCGGATTTTTGATCGTTTCGCCCAAGGCAGCCGTAAAACGTATCAAGAATATGGGGGTTCAGGCTTAGGATTAATGATCAGTAAAAACCTGATCGAATTAATGGGGGGCGAAATTCACGTGGTCAGCGAAAAAGGGGCAGGCAGCACCTTTTCTTTCTATGTGCAATGTACGCGGTGCGCTCCGACGGAGTCTCCTAAGATGGAGTTCGCAACTTGTGATCGAAGTATGATCTTCTCGAAAACTGCACCATTAACTGGTCACATCATTTTGATCGTGGAAGACAATCTCATTAATCAAAAAATTCTGGTGCGGCAATTGGAACGGGCAGGTGTTAAATGTTATGTGGCTAATAACGGTCAGGAAGCAATTGACTCATGGCAAGCCCATTCTGAGATCACCTGTATCTTGATGGATATCGAAATGCCGATTTTGAATGGTCTGGAAGCCACGAAACTCATTCGCCTGCAAGAACAGGAATCTAAACGATCCACCACGCCGATTATCGGTTTGTCTGGGAATGCGGGTGAGGTCCATATAGCCAAAGCGCTAGAAAGCGGCATGGATGGTTATCTCACTAAACCGTATAAAATAGAAGAGTTATCTCAGAAAATCCTGTATTGGCGCAGTAGCTCGCCCCGCATGAATTATCGTTCTCTTAAAACTCGCAAGGAGTTAGGAGATCAAAAATCAAAAGGTGATCAAAAAGAGCTATTGAGAAAAGACAAGATTCCGAAACGGCCACTGAGGTCCAAGGCAGCGCGATCGAGTTGGTTATCTTATTTGTTACAATCGGCTCATCGAGGGGATCAATATAAAGTGGAAGTGGCCGGCCAGAAAAAAATCTTTACCGTATATGAAATAAAAAGCGATGGAAACTGTGGTTTTCATGCCTTAGGCGTGAGTCGGCGGGAAGCAGTGGACATCTTATTAGGATTGATCCACGATCTGAGTGCTCGGAAATCCATTAACAACGAGTTAATCGAGGGTTATCGAAACTATCAGGTTTCCGACGGCGCCGAAATCGATCCTACCCAATTCATGGAAGAACCGACCCGCCGTCAATTTGCGCGCCGATTTGCAGCGCAGCAATGGGAAATTATTCAAAACGATGAAGCCCTTTTCAAAGCCTACGTGAAGAGTTATGACCATCATGGCGGGGGTTTATGGTTAGGTGTTCGGAGCATGTATTGGATTGCTCATGCCAAGCACTTGGGATTTCATCTATGGGGTATTGTTCCCTCCACACGAACCTTGCAACTGCTGCCGCTTCCTGATCTAAAGTCAATGACGGTCAGTCCGATCGCCGGTTCGGTGAATATCTTAATCCAAGGGGGGCATTACAACTTTTTAGTCGAAGAAACCGAGGATATGAGTCTGGGTCAGAGCGGGTGGGATGAGGTAAAATTGTTTAAAAAACCCAAGACACTCTCTCCTACACGGGAAAAGGAGCCTGCTACGGTGATGACCAGCTCTTTAAGTGCGTCCGGCAGTCGCTCATCTACCGCTTCGATACACTTTCCTTTTGCCAGTGGGATGAGCAGTTCATTCTCAGGTTCATCGAGCGCATCAGGTTCGACGGATTCTGTTAGTCCGACAAAGTCTGCTGTTCAGGATTCTAACAATCACCTGGATTTAAGATAAAATGGAAAATTTTTATCAGAAGAATATCTACCCATCAGCTTATAACGGTTTTTCCCGTGGCGTTAATGGGAGCTCTGGTTGGCGGCAATATTGGCGCTACCTTGGGCGTGGCCTATCAGCCTGAAAGCGTTGAATCATCGGAATGACTCACTTGGTTTTGATGATATCCTTAAAATACAGCGGCATTAATGTTAGAACGCATTTGTGTATCCAGATTGCCGGTCATTCGTTGTAAATCTAACTAGGCAGTCAATCCAGCATGGGCAAGATTTTCAGCCAGATATTTAAGGAAAGTATGTAAGTGAGTGCATTTAGGTGTGCCCTCAATTTTCCATGTTGTAACCAACTGCCTACTCATAGTTTTCTCCTTGACATCTTTGAATTTTTTTTCTAAAACTCAAACACATTATTATCGCTAGCGCCAGACAATAACTGAGATTTTAACACCTGGTTCAGCTCTTTTTGATTAACTAATGGCTTGTCTGTCGGTTTTGGCGCATTTAAACCATAAAGATTTTGTGATACTGAAAATATTTGCTCTGTTTTCGAAATAGATTTTTTTAGTTCTAATGATGGCGTTGTAGTTTTACGTGATGGGACAGTAGTATCTTGAGGCAATAATAATGGCTGTTGTTTTGGCATTTTACTGTCAGTTATTTTAAAAAAAGATGGAATTGAAGTATTCATGCTGTTAAAAGCTGATGTTTGCAATAAGGTTCCCGATTGTAACTGAGATTTTACTGTATTAATTTGTTCGGTTCGAACTTTTAATAATTTTTGAAGAGCAACAAGATCGGGAAGAACATTATGATCATACGGAGCATCAACCATCGCATATCCAAGAGCAAGAACAGGTAAAACTAAAATAAATGATAAAAATATTTCTGTTCCTATGGGCGCTGACTTATCTTGTATATGTGTTGTGCTTGCACCACCACCATGATTACGAAGAAATCCCGAGCGCCCCCCCTGTCTGAATGAATAAGTATACCATTCACCACATATCTCAATATGAACGCCATGTTCACCTTTATGTTCTGATATTATTTCACGGGTACGGGGCAAAGTAGTTTCCAAAAATGTTGGACATGGGCTAAAAGAACGATCTCGTCGACAATATTCATTAACCACATGAACTGGAAGTAGATATTGTAACTCTCCAATTTTTTTCCAAACCTGTTCCCGTTCCGGCCATTGCCGACCACTGTACATGGTAAGATAATCGCTTAAAGCCTGAATCAGGGGAGTTAAATTAAACTGTTTTCCATGTTCAGTTCCTTTATTTTCTAATTCTTTTAATTGTTGTACGGCCATCTCTTGCGAGAGATAGGATAATATCATTTGTATCATGTGCCAATCCATTGCCCACAGTGCATATTGAAATGGAGTAATTTTTTGAAAGGATCTTCCTGATAAGTCAGTCACAGTCCCTGACATGAGTAATAATTCTGGATTTTTAAAGATCAAATTTTCTGCGCTTTCCTGTTCACCTTCAGTCACTAAACGAAGTAAAGTTTCGACTTTCCCAACGTACTGTAAATCAACCGATCTCAGTGTAAGAGCAAATGGATTATCTGAAAGTGATTCATCTTTTTTTTTGGATAGTAAGCTGGATGGCTGATCGCGCAATTTAGCGTCTGTCTGGTGCTGTTGTGAGGGGGACAAGAACGTCATCAACGAGCTGTCTTGCAAGAAGGGATTGGTGGATAGAGTTTGACTAGCTACTGTGCTTGAGTATAACAATGAATTGTTATCTTTTTTTCTGTCTGCATGAATACCTTCCAACTTTTTTGATATATCGAGATTTTTTACGCTTGATCTGATGCTTTTGAAATCATTTTCTTTTGATGATAATGAAGCAGGCAAGCTTTCAAGGCTAATCAATGCAGTTTCAAATTGATATCCCACTTGTTCCGCTGTTGGGCGTTGTTTGTCTTCAAAATGACAACATGCCGTGATCATCAACCGAAATATTTCTGGGCAGAGAGTTGGCAGTGGATCACGTTTTCCTTGCATGGTCATAGAGATTATTTGACCCACCAATAGTCCAGCATACGGCATCTTCCGGCTCACAATTTCCCAGAGCACCACCCCTAAGCTATACACGTCAGTTTCCTTGGAATGCGGGTCGTTGTTGTGCAACTCCGGAGCCATCCAGGGTAATGTTCCTGCGGCCCCCATAGCGCTACCTATTTTCTTGTGGCTTGTTGAAGTCGATTTAATTATGGATAGTCCAAAATCTCCCACTTTAGCTTCTTCGCGGTTGTTCAATAAAATATTTTTACTTTTAAGATCGCGATGCAAGATATTTAAGCTATGCAGTTTATTTAAACCACAACTGATTTGCATTGCCCACCGCACTTGCTGGGGCAAAGTCAGTTCCCCGCTAGCCTCGAGACGCGCCTGTAATGTTCCGCCCTCTGCGTGCTCCATGACTAGACAATAATTCTGATCAAAGCTGATCCCATGAAAAC
>JAFEDN010000070.1 GCA_018241585.1 Pseudomonadota bacterium
CGACTTTTGGCTAAACAGAAATTAATAGGATGGCGGCCTTAAGTTAGTGCCATTATGGTCTGGCACTATTTTGTATATGGAAACACTTAGCGTACGAGGGATGTTGATCATCCCTGCTCTAACCCCAGAATTTCGCATTGTGACAGATCAGGAGTGAGCAGTGAAGAAATAAACGCACTGTAATGTCAAAGCCGATGGTCACATAGTCTTGCCTGAACCTAATCATAACTGAGCCCGGGTTTTACCCAAACCCGGAGGAAGTATTTAAGAACATGCAGCACCGTGCTGAAACCTAATTAGGTACAAATCATTTTAAAATTATTAAATTTTACAAAAAATACCATAAAGTTATGGGGTAAATAATGCAATTCTGTCATCCTCATCAGAAGAATAATCAGATTCATCATCGCCAGATTCATTTCCGTGGCCATAACTCCATAAAAGATTACGGCAAATCCGGCTACCACCATCAACAAAATAAGCACTCGTATTATATTTTTCGTACGTGGTAACAAATTCCTTTTGTTTTCCTCGTTTGTTGCTCATTTCATGGAATTTAGAATTAATATCTGAAAATTTATCCATCAATATTTTTAGATTATCTATAATTCTTTGACCAGTCATAGCTCCATATCTAGCTCTATGATCGGCTTTTTTTCCCTCATAAAACGTTGACTCTCCAAGAAAATCGTCAAAGGTGATCTCTCCGTAAACTAATAATTCAAGACTCCTCGATTGAGCGATAGCGACTGGAAATGAATCACTTGCAATAGCTTTATTTTTATCTTCCTTATACTCTAAATCATCATAAGTATGAACTTCACCTTTTATTCTATAAAATCTTACAATAACTTCAACGATAGTAATTAAGAATAAAAGAGAATTAAGCAAATGAACTTTCTTATTTAATGCTTCTTTGTTTTCTTGTCTTTGTCCTAAAGCAGAAAATGAGTCTTCCTTCTCCAATCGAATTCTTTGATATTTATTAAAATCAAGTAATGTAAAAGCGGAAATTTTTGGTAATTTTTTCGCAATTAATTGTAATAATTTTTTCTTTCGGGCATCAGTTTGAGCATCAACTGCTGGTGGTCTTCCAAATCCGTGGGTCATACCATTAATACTACTCATTAAAATTTTGCCATACTTTAACCCGGACATTCCATCTATTTTCATTTCACAATTACCCATTTGTCTCTTTCTAGATTCTTTTTTACTTTCTACCAAGCTAATTTTGGTAATTCCTACCTCGAATAAAATAGTAGGCATTTTATTTTTTTCAGTTAATATTTTTGACAAAACAATAATTACACTTCTTCTATCATAACCATCCAATTTGATTGGTTTTTTGTCTTGATCGTCACATTTTAACTGATCGGTAATTCGATTATACAATATATGTGATGGTCTTCCCTCTACTAATTGCTTATCTATTCGGAAAAATTTCTTCACTACCCGTTCATGTCGAGTTTGTTCTTTTTGTAACGCAGTAGCCTTTAAAGGATAACCATATAAGGAAATTTTACTTAAACTAGATTTTCCAGTTGGGTCCACTGCAACACTATTCTTCATGACTTTACCTTCATATTTTTCAGTCAATGATACATTTTTTTTATCTTTATCTTCATCTTTATCTGTGGTAGTTTCTGATCTTATCTCTGAATCTAGTTCTGAAACAGGTGATTTAATCCTTAATCTTTTAGACATACTATACTCCTGTATTTAAATCAAAAAAGACTGATTGTCCTGTAATTTTATGACCTTGAATAAATTTTTAGAAGTGAATAACGGTAAAGCAATCCAATTATACTGTCAAGATTTATTTAGTTATTGTATTTTCGAAACTATTCAGAATTATGAGTTTACAAAAGTAAAGCACTCAATTTTAGTCCAAAAAAATGCAATGTGTAACAATATATGACCATTTTGAGGATGAATTTTAATCAGATAATGTGCTAGAGCAGACCATTTTTTTATGTTTATGATAAAACAAATCATTAACGAAACCCCCTATCCATGTTATAGGTGGTAACTACACTTCTAAATTGACCACCTATGACCAAGACAAATTAATGTAACATCTCAAAAACCCGGGGCAAAGAATGGACTAAAGGGTAAAGGATGGTATGATATGGGACATGCAGACCTGGAAGTCAAAATTTCCCGAAATTAAATTAGAAGAACGGACGCCTCTAGTAGATCCTCTGGTGGAATATATTGAAGAGCAGAAGCACTATATTGAGATATTACGTGAAGAAATAAACCGTCTGAAGGATCATAAAAATAAACCCAAAATCAGACCAAGCGCCTTGAACTCCAAAAAGAGAAAAAAACAGAACAATCATTCCAAAAGAAATCCCGATCAGGAATCTCCAGTAAAACCAGATCGATTTGAAATGATTGAAGCCAAAGGAATACCGCAAGGCTCTCGCTTTAAAGGCTGTCTCTTGATCACATCGTGATTAACTCCTCAGCTATTCTGAGTCCCTCTAGTCGCTCCTTGAGGCGGAACCATCCTTTCCAGAGAGTAGACCAAGCGGCTTTTTCAGTTCTTTTAGAATCAGTCCAGCCTCCTAACCTGGCCACGGCTTTATAAGCCCAGGCAGCAGTAAGTATTTCCTCGGGTAATGATTTTCTTTCAACACTATTCCATAAAATTTTCCACTCAGCATCAGTAAGGCCAAGCTGTCGTGAAAGCCGAACCACAGCAGACGATACCGTATGCCGATTATCGAGATCATTCCATGTGAGAAAAAACACTCCACACTACGCTGAACCGCCAATTGTTAATAACGCCTCTTCAGGAACCCTGGGAAAAAATCGTGAAAAACCCTGATCTATTGTCTGATCTCTATGCCCTGATGAATTCAGATCAATCCCTAACGACGATCACTCGAGAAGAAAAACCATCCACTTCTAAAAAACGCCTGTGAAGATTGAGAAGGAGCTTGAGCTGGATATGTGACCCTGGCATGGCATATGCCAAATGAAGGCGAAAATAGCTTTTGCATTGATTTTGAGATATTATAATAATTATAACAACCCATTGAGTAGGAATAAAGCGATGAAACTGTTTAATCATGATCAAAATAATCAATCGTTTACTGCTACAGCGGGCAGTAATCTGAAAAAAACCATGACAGAAACAACTGAAGCCGGGTCTTCGACTCATAAGCGCAAAGTGAGTACTCAATCAGATATCGCCACTGAACCAGCGGGTAAAAAATCTGTCATTCAGCCCCTTCAAGGCCTGACTATCTTAGGGGATTATTACAGCTTTCATGGCGAAAATAAACCGATTTTTTGTGAACTTCGTTCTCAACCGCTTGATCAAGAGTCCGATACTTATTTTTCCCTGGATTATCGAGAAGCCAATGAAAATGATGAATACCGTGCTATTGATATTTCCGTTGGTTTCGATGATACCAATGGGCAAGTACATTTGAGTTTAACGCTTCATCAAGATTCTAAAATTCAAGTACCCTTTGAGTTGCTCGAGGCAAAAGTTCAGCAATTAAACCTGACGTACGAAAAACAATTTGCCGAACCGGTTTTTATTTCCCGATATATCGGGAAACCAGATGATATCGACGTTCTACTAACGATTTTGAAAACGGCGTTATGTCCTCGCCGATGCTGTTCTTATCAGAACAGACCGATGAAACTAGGACAACTCATGACAACATTATACGCCAAAATTCAAGAAAATTATCGGCTCATCCAGACTACTACAAGTTCACAGAACTTGGCGTAGCCGTAGCCGTTCACGCTCTTTTAGTAATTGCCAAAAAACCGACTTTTGGAATTCAATCACCTCGGGCAGCCGATTTATTGAGAGAGTTTTTGTGATAGCCATGACCTGTCAACGACCATGGTAAAATGTCTTTGCTCTCAGGGTAAAAACTGCCCAAACACACTTTTTTAGCCGGTCAATAGTCTCGCAACCGTCCCCATCTACCCCGTGAAGGGTTACATAGTCTCTTTCTTGTTGCTTAATTTAATTAAAGCATTAACCGTTACAGAAAGTCATTGCATGGCACAAGTGACTGTTGACAGTTCATCATGGCTATTATTATCCACTACAGATAATGATAAATTGCTTAACCGATTATAAAATAATGCCGCTTCAGTCTCAATAACAGAGGGAAAGTAACTCGATCCCACTTCCTTTAATAAACGGACGAATTGATCCAGTGTTGTCAGTTCTGCAGTTATTGTTAACAACCCATTCTCCCAATCAGATTGTATTTCTAATTGTTGGGTGGTAATCCTTGCCCCCACCGCCATTTGTTTTAATAAGCCTACTGCTGGGGCTAAAAGATCTTTCATTGCTTTACTCTCTGCCCATATTTCAGGGGTAGCGACAACCTGAATCAATAATTTATACGCGCTAGGACGCTTCACTGTAAATTTATAATGATTATCCTCACATAAGCTGGCTAATTTCAGTCTAAGTTGGCTCTTAATATTTTCTAGCAATAATAAGGGTAATGGCGTTGTTTTGACATCTAACTTTGTTTCCATAAAAGATCTAGAGGTATGACTGCTACTACTCGAACTGCTGGAGGAGCTTGAACTATTACCTCTTAACATCAAGCTATCAGTGGAAGCAGGCGAAAATCGAGAGTCAGTTTCCTGCGTGCTCTTTGTAGTATCAAGCGTTTGACGTTTTCTTTTTAATTGAGAAGAAGGTTGATGCATTAATGTCTGGCTAGAACTAGACGCTCGCACAGCCAAATCCGGTTCTTTGGCAAACGTAATTAGGGTTTCTAATACCTTATTGAGCGCAGAGCGTTGCTCTTCCGATAGTTTTACGGCGTCCACTAATTTCTCTCTTCTATTATAAATCGTGCAACAGCTATCTGTTGGATTGATCGAGACAGCCAACCCTTCTTCGCATACCCGATCTCGAAACATTTGCCAAACCTGATCATTTGTTTTCAACCGTAAACAAGATTGCCATAATACAGAAGTAGGCAATTGTTTCCACAAGTCTGGGCGTTGATTGATGATGAGTAACAATTGTTTTTCATCCAGAACATCGGTGAAATAATCATCACGCATTTCTAAGAATTGTTCGGGAGCTCCTTCTAGTATGGGTTGCATTATCAAACGACCCGCTTTTTGTACTTCCGGATCTTTTAAATCGATATCATTTCTTCTCAATTGTTGCCAGACCGCGCAAGCTATCCATAAAAGCATACGACTATCAGATGATGTAGAAAAAGTACGAGAAATTGTCTCAAACAATGGGCTAACCAGCTCTATAGGACAGCCTCTACCACTGGCTAATACAGTCACTGAAGCCATCAGACCGGTATCTTTGCTTTCCTGAATATCTTTAATACAAGCTGGAATGATTTTCTGGTCATCATGCGCAGAGGGTAAAGCTTGTAATAGGATGCCCTTATAATAAGCCAACAATAGCGCATCTTCATTAATTTTTGAATACGATGTTGTCTTTTTCTGAAGGTCAGCTATTTTAACAATCAGCAAATGTATCTTTTCTTCTGAAATAACACCCCAAAAAATTGGGTTGACTTTTCTAATCGCTCCAATACTCTGAGTTGTTAATGTTAGAGAAATAAATTTTTGGGTCTGTTCCTCTATATGCTTTTTTAAGAAAAGATAACTCTGTTGTATCATTCCCTTGCAAGCTAACGAATATAAAGTTTTCCCTACATTTTTTGTATAACAATGCCATAAAATAAATTCTATTTCCTTATCGAAAGAACCAGGAAATAAGTATTTTAATTGCAATAAATTTTTTAACGCTTCATGCCTGAGTAGTTCAGGAGCTTCGGGAGATACAATAGCGTCCGCTAAAATTTCTTTGGTTTTTCTTATGATTTTTTCTTCAGACTTTTGAGTCATGACTGATACGAGATAGCAAGCAGCTCTAACAGCAGCATTAGAATTGTATTTATCTTCTAGTTTTTCAGAAAAATGAGTCATCCAGTTAGATCTGACTAATAATCGCGGACAATTTTTTAAATCTTGCAATAATTGATACGGCATAAAAAATCCTGCGGATTTCATCAGCCTATCCGGCAAGCGCTGCAAATAATGAATTAATTCTTGTGAAAATGGTTCTGTTGATAACACATGATCGGGGCATTCTTCCAAGCATTGTATCCACAGAGAGAGATGATAAAAATCGTAAAGATGGGTAGATTTTCTTGTTAAGTCTTGAAAAAACTGCTGATATAATGTTTCTGATTTTTCTTCTAATGCCAATAAAGCCGTTAAAAACGGCCAAATGGAGCGGTATTGAGGATCGTAAAATCTATCGAGAATTTTATTAAAAATATCGAAGCTACCAATGCCCATCTTCTTGGCTAGTAAATATGCTATACAAAAGTCGCGTAGACTCTGATTTGAAAAATAACCACTACTGATACCAATTTCATCTTTCGCTACCGGTTTTAATAAAGGAATACGCAAAAAAGTTTGGGCTATTAACCGGTTATATCGTAATTGCTCACAGACTTGATCAATTGTTTTGTCTTCGATCACTCTCGGTATTTCTGCTTCTATGGTTTTTAACGCTAAGTTTCCAAAAAATTCCATCGTAGATAACACAAAAGGATGACGATGCACATCATCAATGGTCAGAGACTCTTTCTCCCAGCCTTTCGAAGGGAAAACATTTTCTTTCAATAATCCTCCTAGCATTTTCCAGTACAAAGCTGATAACGTCAAACCATCTGTCGATGATTCGACCGAATCCCAAACCAAACAACACAATTCTAACAAAAGAGGGGAAACACTGACGATTGCTAAAGCAGGATAGGTTTCTAAGGCATCATAAAAAGATTTTTTGCTTTCAGATAAATCCGTTTTACTATCCTTAATTTCTAAAAATTTTCCGACATATTTTTTTGCTAAATCACGAGAAAAACCTGAAATTTCCAAATCTAAATCTGTTGGTCGAGGCGCTACCGTGACACTGAGTGGGCGACCGGTCAAAACATAATTATCAAACGCCAATAATGTATCATACATCTCCTTCGCTGGCCCTTTCAGGTCAGATACCTCATTAGCTCCGTCAAGTATCAATAATAATCTGCCCTTATCCCAAGCGTCTTTTAACAATGCACGATCACGGAAACCCAGTTTCTCTGGGAAACCATAATCGGCCAACAAATCAATCGCCGATTGACCCGGTTTAGCATTTAGCACAAACTTCACTGGAAAATAGATGACTGCTTCAAACCGACCCGGCCATAATTTTTCCTGTGCCCAGAGACATAGCATGTTGAAACATGCTGTTGTTTTTCCCATACCGGCTGGAGCCATTAACAAAACGCGCCTTTGCCTAGGGGCTGTTTTTACATCAAACCAATTCGACAACTGCCAATCTTTGGTTCTAGAACCCGATAATTCTTTTGTTCTGGGAGCTATATCTAATGGAATGTAGTCCTCTCTTACAGAGTATTTTTTTTCAGAAGCCGATGGAATCAGTCGTGGTAATGGGATTTCTCGATAGTATTTTTTAAGGTTTTTCACAAACTGGAGGGACAGCGTGTCTTTCGAATTGACTAAATTTCGTAAAAATTTCTCTTCGGTCAATGAAGAACAGTGAAGTTGCTCTGGAAGCGCCATTTCGATAGTATTTAATTGCTGTTCAAATAGTTCACCCCAACGATAGCGGGTACTATTTCTTAAATTCTCTAATGCACAGTTGTTGGTGACTTGTAAAAAAGCGGAACGTTGCACTGCTCCTGCTGGAGCTGAAAATGGAAATGGAAATTTGCCAGTAATTTTTTCCGCACTAGGATTGGCATCGTAAACCTCACCAATGACAAATGAGTGGTAATTTTTAGACCACTCCATATGGAAGCGGATGTTCAATAAATTTTGGATATAATCACGTAGTTCACCGTTTTCTAATTCAGTAGCTGGTTTTCTGGCCAACCAACGGGAGTATATTTTATAAATACGAGACGAACCCTCGGCTACCCATAAACCTTCGTGATGTTGAAGAGAACCTTCTCCTACATTATCTATGCGTAAAGCATATCCATTTGGTTCTCGTCTAATAGAAACATATACGCAATGCCCTGGCTGAACAGCACCGCTATCCTCATAATAGCCAGACCACCCCGCAACCAAGCTATATTCTTCATTGACAGGAAGAACCGCCAAGTGCCCTAAAATTTTGTTTGCCAATACAGGAAAAAGATTCTGCCGACTTCTTAAGTATAATTCACAACTGATGTAACTCAGATAATACATCGTCACGGTAAGTTTAATCTCACTTAAAATATTATCTAATAATATGCTCGGACCTGAACGGCAGCTAGTTTCTACAAAATAAGCCATCAGCGCACGAATACGTATGGGTAGAAGATCCTCTGCATGCGCTTCTTCTAATTTGGTTGATTCTCCTTTCACATCCATTGCAACGCCACTATAACGCCTTAAATGCCCTACATATTTATCCAAGATACCGGTTTGATAACGTTGGGTAATTTTTAAACCTAATACATTACTGACGGCGATATCTAAAGCATCGCTCAATTGCTCTGTCCCTTCATAACGCTGGCAGTGGTGCAGCCACGGCATTATCTTTTCTATCGGTGGTTGCCAATGGTATAAAATACACTGTAATATTTCATGACCTCGCGTTGCCCCGGGGAAAATTGACGCTTCCATTCCTGCAAAGCTCTCATATAATACCGAATGAAATTGATAGTCTACCCCATTTAAATCAATTCTTTCTAAGGTTTGCCCTTCCACCAGGTACTGGACAATAGGGACCGATTTTCCGTAAATAGCTACCAGCAACGGAGTTCTACCCTCTGGATCGACGATGTTAGGAGACACCTGCTTATTTTCAATTAAATCCCTAACGTCAGCTAACCGATTTTCTCTAATCGCCTTAAAAAGCGCTTCTGGATGAGTGAGCGATTTGGAATCGAGTGGAGAAATAGAATATTTACTATCAAAATTAATCATATACATCACGTGAATTATTGAACTATGTTCTTTATATTTTTCTTGGTCGGAATATTATAACATAAAATAAACATTTTAGGTTAAGTTTTGTATGACTCAACTGCCTTGTCTGTTGAACAAAACAACGATACTGTCGTGTTTCAGATCTACGCTTCTCATACTTCATACTAATCCTGCTCCAGCTTAGTACGCAGTCTTTTACTCAATTGTCAAAAATTTAATGAAGCCCTTGCAAATCGGGAGAATCCATATAAGAGGTATAATACTGATTTAAGGCATTTAACTATTCAATATTGTTTTCTTATCAAGAGCTTCATTCTTCACTGATTAACCCTGATCAGATGAACCGTGAACTATTTTTAAACGAACCCAGAAATGGGTGGGTCAGTTTTCATAGCAAAAAGTGGGGCAATTTGATGTAGCGCCGACATGATGCGGCTATCTCTGTGTTCATTGAGCGGATGGATTCGATAGGGAGAGAGGTTCTTTATCGGTAGCCGCAACACTGCGGCTGGCTAATCGGTTTCTGGCCAGCTCACAATAATGAGGACAGATATCGATGCCAATAAATCGTCGATCTAATTCACGGGCGGCAAGGG
>JAFEDN010000071.1 GCA_018241585.1 Pseudomonadota bacterium
AGATAATCCCAAAAACTAATGTGGAGCTTAATAGCGGTCTTCTTTAAGCTGGCAATAGTATCCGACATTGTCGCCCATCTTCGTTACGAGTACTGCCACTGATCTTTCTTCGCTTAACGTATTCCAGCATATGATTGATGCAGCAAATTTAAAAAATTTGACCGGCTTTTACTTCCTGTGCTTTCAAACCAGGCAAAGAGTTCGTTACCTATATGAGTGCAATAACCATTTCTTCCTCGATGACGCGCCCCCTGTATCATCCACCTGAATCTAACGGGATACCTGTAGCCCCACTGACAACAGCTCCTTTTTTTCAAGATGAAATTTTTCTTTCTCATCAATCAGCAAATGATTTAACTGTCCTGCTGAAATCTTAAATTTCCATTCCCTTAATTGATTTAACCAGAGCGGTTGGGTCACTACCTGGTGGGGATGTTGATGGAGTACATAGGTTTTGTAATGTCGGGCCAAAATGACCTTTTTCAATAGGAGCCGGTAATTGGGCTACCACATAGCTTCCATTTGGTAACTGCCAACGCTCTAATCGATATTCAATTCTTTCCAATCGGATGATGAGTTCTTGTACCCGGAAACAGCGATATCCTTTAAAAGGGGAACCCTCGGGGAGGTCTTTGACTTCGATCATTTCAATTCTATCGGGTGTTGCAGGCGAGTCGGGAGCAATGTGTCCCTGCTTTTTATCACTCGGATTATTCTTCTTTTTCTTTTTAGCGTTCAGCGCGCTGAGTTTGATCTTGAGCTTTTTTTATGATCCTTCAATCGATTAGTTTCTTCACGCAAAATTTCAATATGCTGCTTTTTCTTCTATATATTCTAGGAGTCAGTCTACAAGCGGCGTTCGTTCTTTAACGAAATTTCGGGTAATTTTGACATCCTGGTCAGCATGGCCCCTAGAATATCATCTCTGACCTAGTTTGGCCAAATCGTACCCCAAACTCGCTCCGGGTTTCTAAGAAGTTACTTTAATTTGCCCTGGTCATAGGTGACTACGGTTTAGAAGTTTAGATGCTACCTATGAGGTGGATAAGTTGTTCCTTTAATTGTTTGTTTTATCACAAAAATTAAAAAAATGGCCTGCTCTGGAACCTTTCTTATCTCTCATGTAGATGGTGAAAAGCTTGACGACACTGACGAATCTGTTATTCCAAATCGCGGAGATGAAGATAACCAAAAATTCTGCGGATTGGTTGAATCGTTAGAATCATTATTTCGTCTGCGTTTTTTAGATGAAAATGAATCTTTTTCCCCCTCCAAAGAAGATTGTGATATTTTATGCTTTTCATCAAGGGGCGCACTATTAGAACTAAAACTTGACGAACTCCTTGAAGACGAATACTCTGAGCTTGAGCTGCTATAGCTTGATGTTGAATTACTACTAGAAAATCTAGCACTAAAATCACTCGAAACAGCGCTTGTTACGTAAGATGATTGCACCGATCCGGGTGGTAATAACTTTAATTCTTTAATGTCGGGTGGAGGTGGAGTTAATAGAGGTCTCTCGATATCTTGTACCTGATTTCCTGATCCTGCTTGACTAATACAATAGCCTATAGCAGCTATAAATGCTACACCGAATATTATTGGAATTATTAATGGACTATATATTGGATCACCATCGTCGCATTCATAATGCTCTTTTATACAATCCAAAATTTCTTGGCTTATGTTTATTCCATAGATAATTAATTTATCATAAGGTAATTGGTAAGCGGGGTCTTCACCTACCGTCTCGTAATCGGTACAACCACATTGCAATTGTTGATAATTTTCTATTTGTTTATCGGCAATAGTAAAACCACAAGTGCCATTGATAGCGGATAAGTCTAAATTAAGATACCTTAGCCATAACCAATTATTTTTCGAGGAACTTAAGTAAAGATCATCATATGAGGTAAAAGGGTATGACGATTCCACGCAAGAAGCCATTTCTTCTCTTTCTTTTGATTTTAGTGCATCGATATAATCAGATAAGGAATCAAATGTATTTTGCCGAGTCTTGGTTATTTTCGCATATTTCTCTGCTAGCTGCGTTGAAGTAGAACCAAAAAAGCTTTTGATATTCCGAAACGCCCACTGACTCCATCCACTGAGATAACTTAAAGACGATGCTTCCTTAGCCTCATGCTCTGCTTGTTCCTGGTAATACGCTTGTTGCCGTTGTGCATTATCGTATTCATTTTTAGCTGCTTCTCTAGCTTCTAGTAGAACCTCTAATAATTGCGTTTTACTGTCGGCATTTCGTTTTTGGAGAAAGCGATCAATAGCTAACTTTAATCGCTGGTCAAAGGCTCGTTGTTTTGCTTCGGCTATATAAAATTCCTCACGCTGGTCTCGCCATCCCTTGCTTTCCATGAGCCCTTGCAGTAGAGATGTCATGTTATTTGTTGAAGCTTGCATTGGTGAAGACGATAAAGTCGAATTCGATATAGGTAAAAATGTAGAGGAATTGCGCATAATGTTCTCCTGATAGTCCACTTAAAACTCAAAGCGAACCAGAAATTCATCTTCGATCGTTGATTTTATAAAGGAATAATTCGATAAAGTCAACCAAGAAATTTCTGTTGAAGTTAAGAATCAAAATTATGAGGTAATTACTTTATGTGAACCTAAACCATCTTTAACTTTATAAGTCCATTAGTATAAGACAGGCTCCCTGAGTGGATGATGGTTCGTGAAAAGTTTCCTCTTAATTGAACGATTAGAAGGAGCAAGTACGGCAGCAATAGCCTAGTCATGACCAGTACTGCTCTCGTCCGCAAGCGAAGAGTGCAGAAAAACATATTGTGATGTCATCTTTATTTTAATATAATCGAAAACCTATTTAATTTTGCAAGGATGAGCAAATGAGCAAGGAGGATCGTCAGCGCGTTTTACAGTATGCTTTATTATGTCGCTATCTTTATGATCAAGTATACTTACCTTCCGATTGGAGTCTATTGCCAATTTCTGCTGAACTTAAAAGTAAGTATCCTGCCAGGGAGGTCGAAGTCTTACAAAAGCGTCAGGGTGAAGTTGCTATTGTCTTTAAAGGGATATCACCCACAGAGTTTAAGGATATTCAAAAAAGTTTATCACATGCATTAGGTGGTAGACCGCCTAGTTTTGATCAGGCGGTCAGTTTTGTTCGTCAAGTTAAAAATCATCTTGAATCAAAGAAAGGAACTTTATTTTGTTGCCGTAGACAGAAAATAGTAGTGATTGGGCATTCAATAGGCGGGGCCGTGGCGGAATGGGTTAGTTTCAATTTGAAGTTAGAAGCATATACTTTCGATAGTCCTGGATGTGGCGTAGAAATCAAAAAAGGTGATTGTTATAATTTCTTGAGTGATCCCAATCTAATCAACACTTGTAAACCACATTATGGTGAAGTTTATTTTGTGAGACAAGAGAAAGACCCACACTATCTTGAGACTTTGAGAAAAAAATTAGCTGAGTATTCACAAACATTATCTGATTTTTCTTCTGAATATTCGTGGGGAAAAGTATCAGACGGAAAAGAAAACAAATGGATTAATTTTTTTAAGAAAAAAACCGGTCAAGTGATAAAAAAAACCATCGATCATTGGGTTGGATTGACGTTAATCAATCATACTTTATATACTCATAAACTGAGTTATATGATTAGTATGTTAGAAAATCCAAAACCTGCGTCCATTGCAATAGTGAGGCAGTGGCCAAAATTAATTGATTTAATGAGGGTAATTGGAGTGGACCCCGCTCAATTTCCTACTAATCTCGAGGAAATTGGGAGATTTTTAGAACAATTGGGACATATTACTGATCATGTTGCTGACCTGGACACTAAATTGATCCAGCTTATCCAAACAGGTCCTTTGGAATCATCGCTACACAAGCCGGTTAATTGCCTCATTCTTTAATTGCCATATGCACAAAGATTTAAATTCAGAGTACGCCAGACTTTTAATAAAAGATGATCTTTTATATCGCCAAAAACAAACTGATTTCGTGGGAATCAGAATTTGGCGAGCAGATAATTATAGTTTAGGGCATGTTGCTTTAAAAACTTATGGGGAAAATGGCCAATATATTAGTTTCTATCCGAGTTGTAAAAAATTTAACTCTGATTCGAAAGGCTGTCAAATGGATTGCGATCATTTACATACTGAACAAGAAGACCAGGGTGTTCCGGAAGAATTCCTTATCAAAGTAAACGATGTGCAAAAGATAAATCAGGGTATCTATAAAATCTCTGAAGCGATTAAAAAAGGAGAAATCAGGTGGTACTTGTGGAGCAATTTTTTATTTTCTCGCCGTTCATTGCATTGCAGTCACTTGACGCTGTTCTTACTTTCTTTAGGCGGTATCAATCTTACTTTTTTGATGAGGAATAAGCTGGCAGTAAAATTTTTAATTTATTATTTTATTCGTAAATATGGATTACCTTTTCTGGCAGGGTCGCTGTGCCTAATACTCATGAGCAATCGCACATATCATAATTTGTTTCTTTTCTTATCAAAATGTAAAGAAAAATTATTTTTGAGCGGCTCTTACTATACATTTGATCATGCTTTACAACAAAGTAATTTTATCATCCGATTTTTCTTCTCAATGGTTTCTATCATTGAAAACTCTAGTTATCGAACTCGGGTCCGCAATTATCAGCAGGGTTTGCTTGTGGGTTTCTTGTGGAGTACCGCACTATTGGCTGGCTTGCTCTTTCCTGGTTTATACTTGATATCGATTTTAGTTAAAAGTGCCTATTTAACACCAGAAGATTTATTTGTCGTTGGACAAAAACTTGATTTAATAAAAGACCTCCTTAGAGAAAATCCTTTTAAATATCAATTTAACAAGCTAAAGCCTGGTCTGTTACGCCCGGATAAATGGATAACCAATGATGTTGCGTTAGTTTCAGTGGTTAATACTCTGCCTTTACGACTTTTAGGCAACCCGTTTCGGTGGATTGGGCATGCGGCTATTCTGGTAGAATGTTTTAAAGAAATGTATACCAATTTATTAACCCAAAGATTAACCGATTTAGACAAAATGAAGAAAGCAATATTAGATAAGGATAAGTCCATTAGAGATCAAAAAGCAGCTCTGGAATCAGAAATTAAACAAAGAGAAAACTCGAATTTATTGTTTTTAGTTAAAAGCTTTTTTAGCAGATTCCGACAACCTAATCGAGAAAGAAAACTAACCGATATGCATAGTGAAAACAAAATTCTCTACGATCAATTAAAACAAATCCCTGCGAATTTAGAGGCATTAGAAACCAAACGCGCAAAAATTCACGATCATTTATTAGATCAAATTAATAAGTCGACTGATGCTTCTTACTATGCAGGAATATTTGATATCCACGCACCCAAGAACGACGACGCCCCGAGCGGTCAAAATTCTCAATGGTATATTGAGGAGATCAAAGTCAAAGAATATATTGGTAATCCTGATACTCGAAAATTTACTCTACTGTCTGGCGTAGATAAAGATAGTAAAATGTTAAATAGACTTATTGATAGGACTTTACGCACGGATGAGCGGGTCTATTCTTTAGGCCGGCACGCTTTACAACAATTGCTTTCCAATATAGAATTCGAAATAGATGAAATCGCTGCTTTTAAAGCAAAAGACCAAAAAGATCAACTGACCAAGTTTCAACTCTGTGGGCAGCTAACTTTTTTCCCTTTTAAAGCGGAAGGAATCAACTGCACGCAATGGTGTCACCAACATCTTCATCGAGTAGGTGCTATTTCGGCGGATCAGTCTAATTCACAATCCAAACCGCCTACAGGCATTAAACAAATAGCTGCTGCGGCGCTTGGTTTTAATTAATTCTATATTAACTGGAGTATCAAAAAGTGCATGGAGGACCTACTATTAATCTTAACCAATTAGACCCTGAGGTGTCATTATTATTTCGTCGACTTGAATCTCCTCATTGCGTTCACGAAAACATTGAAACATCTTTAAAAAGTGTCAGTGGCCAAAAATTTTTATCTCGTCTACGTGATGAAAAAAACCGTAGTATTATAGCAATTGTTGCACAAAGTGAATCGAAAGATAAATCCACTAGTTTGCAGAAAGTTCTTCATTATCTGCAAGATGAAAAAGGCTGCGATGATCTTATTTGGGAAGAATTAAAAGAGGAAATAAAAAGCGGGAAAACCGACCTATTACAGTCTGCAATTTCTTATTATTCAAAACCTCCTATGAACCTACTAAGGTTAAAAAACCTAATTACTAAACCTGATTCATGCAACCAAACTTGTATCGATATTGCTATTGCCCAGAGTAATAACAGTGCCTTAGCTGAATATTATAAACTGGGTATTCCAATACAAACTAGAGAAGGAACGCCACTATTAACACTTCAGTTATATCCTGCTAAAGATAAAAAATCTACAACTAGTTTTCTAATTAATCATGCAGGTATCAGAAGCCAAATGATACCGCTTCTTGAAAAGCTAGACTCTAGAGGACAAACTTATGGACATTTAAGCGCGAGAAAAGGGGATAATATTGGTCTGAAATTTTATTTTGACTATGGTGGGAATCCTTATATCCGCTGTCAAGATGGTCAAACTATATTTGATGTATTGAATGAGATAAAGGGCAAGATCGATCCCACAACACATCAGCAAATGGTTGACGAATTGAAAAAAAAACATCGGGAAATTGCAAAAGAAATTTTCAAAAAAATGCCGACAATTACTGCGACTACGACATTTGATGAGATTAAACCTTTTTTATTCCATAAAGGGCATTTTGTACCTATAGATAGTCGCAATGAAGATAAAGATGGAAAGACTCTATATATGATGGCGGCGGAGGAAGGTAATAGGCCATTGGTTCTGGGTCTTGAACGTTTGGGCGCTAACCGCTACAAAAAAAGTACAGCTACAGAACCGAAGAATGCACACGAATATGCTATGGTTAAAGGCCAACCCACCGCAGCTGATACCGCAATCGGCTTAACATATTCTCTAGGATTTATAACAGGTAGATACATCGCGCCTCAGATTTTTAAGCCTGTAAGAAATGTGCGGAGGGCGCTTGGTTTCGGCTGATCAAGTTAAAATTGAGAAAAAGATTAAAATCCAACAGGGAGCAGGTTAAAGCTTTTATCCTGAGTCGCGCTACTGCTTAAGCCCTCAGCTGTTGCTGTGTGAGCAAAAAAATTTTGCGAACGCCCATGCTATATTGCAGCCTTTATTGCGAGTGTCATCGTGAGAGATATGATGAATTTGGCCGGTAACGCATCGTCACCAAGCAGAGCAGAGCTTAGGCGAGAAAATTAAATCCGCCTTCATGGCCAGTCGGTGTCCTGACGGAACTCGCCGAATAAAACATCAGCTAGGTCATGAAAATATAGTCATCAGAGTACGAACGGCAGCTTCGAGCTATTTGAAAAATGTGTCCAGAAAAGTGTTGACATCCCATTCTTCATGATTAATTGCCTAAAGTACACAAAGAGTTACGTTACCACTGTAGCATGTCTTTTAGTGTAACGGTTGGTGAGTGAATCTTTGCAGAAGTCACTAGATTCATGTTGGAGTAGCCAATGTTTCATAGTAATTGCCGGGCCTGCTGCAGCACCTCCGAATCCTCCTATGTCGTGTTTGCCTGTCACCCGATGACAGGGTATTACAATGGGAATGGGGTTCAAACGGCAAACTGTTCCTACTGATCGTGGCCCAGTATGAGTTTTTTTGGCGATATCGCTATAAGACAATGTTTTTCCGGGCGGAATTAAACACAATTGGTCCAGTACTCGGCGCTGGAAAGGTGTTATGGATAGCTCGCAGGGCAGTTCAAATATCCAGTTTGGGTCTTGAAAATAATTAAGCAGTTGTTGACAGGTCAGTTCTGCAGCAAATGTACATGGCGACTTTAGTGGGATTGTTTTAGGAAGAAAATCAATTCGATATAAATAAGTTTCACTAGCTTGAATACCTAGATTGCCGATAGGTGTGTCAATAATGGCTTGATAAGTGTTCATAGATTTAAATTACTGATCCATAAAAACGGAATTTCACTGGGTTAGGTACATTAAGTATACTGAAATTTTATTCAATTAAAAATAGGCATTATTGAAGAAACAAAGGTGATTCTAGAAATCATCAGTTGTAAGTTTCTAGTGGAATTATCGGTTAACGTTACACACCAGCTAATTCTACGTGGGAGTGTGGGACAATGACTTCGAGTATTCTCACCAATCAGTAAGCGCAGATTTTTTTTGCGCTTTGTTCGGTCGAATATTGTCGGGTTGCGGAGCGGTTGTTTTTTCGCGATAATTTCCGCGTCCCATAGAAATAATTTTATATCAGGAATCTCAAAACAGGAGAGTTTGCTATGCGTTCAACCGATATCCCCAGCCCGGAAAATCAGAATCCATCACCGATCCCATCGGGATTATTCACCAGAGCTGACCCCCGGTTTGCTTCCCAACTCAAATGCATTGAAGAGGCCAAAAAGCAGAAAGATCAAAAAGACCAGGAGGCGGTATCGCCCATCCCAGCGGCGCAGTCGAACTCAGGCAGTCCCGCCTCCGGCGGTGCGCGGCGTTGGGAAATTCAGTATGGGGAACTCAAGCTGGAGCAGAAATTAGGCCAGGGCCCGTTTGGGGAAGTGCACTCAGGGACTTACCGTAAAAGTAAAGTGGCGATTAAGTTATATGATTTTCGGGGAAAACTCGCATCTGAACAGGCGGAGATGCTGTTGAAAGAAGCGGATGTGATGGAAGGACTGCGTTCGGAATATTTAGTCGGCTTCCGGGGCATCTGCTTAAGCCCGCGTTATGTCCTGGTAATGGAATTTTGTGAAGGCGGTACATTGCGGGCGCGGTTGGATAAAACCAGTGAAGCCGTTACCCCGCTGGAGCAACTGCGCTGGGCGGTGCAGACCAGCTATGGGTTGTATCAATTACACCGTGTCCGCATTATGCATCGGGACTTAAAAGGCGAAAATATTTTGCTGGATAGCCGGAAACACGCGAAGGTAGCGGATTTTGGGTTATCGATCCTGAAATCAAGTTCAGCCAGTCATTCGAAAAGCGGCGGAGGTGGAAGTCGAGGCGGAGCGGGAACACTACCGTGGATGGCGCCGGAATTACACGATGAGAAACCGAATTCTCAAGAAACGGATGTGTATAGTTTAGGGGTGGTATTATGGGAAATCGTGAGCCGGAAGATGCCGTACGCGGGCTTAAGCGGAGATCAAATGATCCCAAGGACGTTACAAGGCAAGCGAGATCCGCTGCCTGACCCTTGCCCAGAAGTGTTTCGTTTGATGATCCTGGCGTGTTGTAAACTGGAGCCGAGCGAAAGGCCAACAGCGGAACAGGTGGCAGATCAATTTGCGGCGGCGTTAAAGAGCGTGGAAAGTGTACCCATGCCGGTTCCTGCGCCGGAATCCCCTCAACCGGTTCAAGCGGTTGGTTCATGTGATGAAGAAATGAAGAGGCT
>JAFEDN010000072.1 GCA_018241585.1 Pseudomonadota bacterium
GGGAAAGGTCGCTCCGCTCTCCTCTCCCTTGCGATCCCTCATCAGGATAGGTTTTCTTTGAAAAGTTTATTTGCTATCATGGGGATGTTGGGAAAAAATTTTTTAATTTGTAAGAAAAAGTAGATTTTGAATAGAGAATACCATGTATTTTACCCCAATAACTATCCAATCCATTGTGCTTCCTTTATATAGTAGCTCTGTTTCTGCAGGTTTTCCTTCTCCGGCAGAGGATTATATTGAAAAAGGCTTGGATTTAAATGAATTTTTAATTAAACATCCCGCTGCGACCTTTTTTGTAAAAGTAGCCGGAAATTCCATGATAGATGCGGGCATCCAGGATAAGGATATTTTAATCGTTGACCGAAGTATTGAACCTGCTCATGGGAAAATAGTAATCGCTGTTATTGACGGTGGTTTAACGGTAAAAAGGCTGCACATTCAAAAACAAAAAATTTACTTGATGCCTGAAAACCCGGAATTCTCCCCGATTTTAGTCAATCCGGAAAATGGTATCACGATTTGGGGGGTGGTGACCCATATTATTCACTCCACTTTATAGGCGGGCAGCTTGTCTATTTTCGCATTAGTTGACTGTAATAATTTTTATGCCTCTTGCCAGAGAATCTTTAATCCTTCATTAGAAAACCAACCGGTAGTGGTATTATCCAATAATGATGGCTGTATTATTGCCAGATCCAATCAGGCGAAAAAGTTGGGCATTCCCATGGGCGCGCCTTATTTCCAATATGAAGAATTTTGCCGAAAAAATAACGTCGCCGTATTTTCTTCTAATTATGCATTGTATGGAGACATTTCTCAGCGGGTAATGAGCTCATTGCGGCATTTCTGTGCAGACATAGAAGTCTATTCCATAGACGAAGCCTTCTTACGATTTGACTCCAATGACCCCGCTGATATTTTCAATTGGTGTAAAATGATCCGTTCCAAAATTAAAATGTGGACCGGGATACCGGTTTCGATAGGAATTTCCACCACCAAAACTTTAGCTAAAGTGGCTAACAGCATCGCCAAAAAACTCGATTCAGATAGTGTCTTTGATTTAAGCGCTACTAAATTACAGGATTCATTATTAGCTGAAATCCAAGTCTCCAAAATTTGGGGCATTGGTTCTCGGCTAGCCAAAACATTATCTAAAATGGGCATACATCAAGCTCAACAATTACGAGATAGTTCAGACTCTTGGATTCGGCAACATTTCGGTGTTACTGTGCAACGCACTGTGCTAGAACTGCGAGGAATTGCCTGTTTAAATTTAGCAGAGGCTAAACACCGAAAAAATATTATCAGCTCCAGGTCTTTTAACCAGCCAATCCAAAAATTCGAAGATTTAGAACCGGTGCTCAGTGAATTTGTGGCTATCGCTGGTACCAAATTACGGCGGCAAAAATCTAAAGCTCAAGGAATCTACGTGTTTTTACAAACCAACTTGTTTGATGCATCTGCAAAGCCTTATAGCAATGGGATATTTTGTAGTTTTGTCGAACCTAGTTCGGATACAGGATTAATGATAAAAATTGCCAAAAATAATCTAAAAAAAATTTATTTACCCGGGCTCAATTACAAAAAAATGGGGGTAATATTAGCCGATCTGCTGCCCTTTGCCAATAAACAATATGACCTTTTTATCCATTCAGATTCACAAGGAAAAAAAGACCAAGTCATGAAGACACTTGATGATATTAATAATCGAATGGGCCGGGCATCCATTTATCTGGCCGCTCAAGGGCGCAGAGAAACCCTACCTTTAAAATTTCACCGGAAAAGCCCCTGCTATACTACTCATTGGCAGGATATTTTAACCGTCCACGTATAAGGAATATTATGCCCAAGGATGACCATAAACAATCAGCTACTGATTACTTGCCAAAAAAGCTGACTTTAGCCAATTTAAAAAAAGCATCCAAGGGATGCCATGGCTGTCATCTTTATCAATATTAACTGTTTTCGGCGAAGGACCGAATCATGCAAAACTAATGATGGTCGGAGAAATTCCAGGAGACAAGGAGGACCAGCTGGGCCATCCTTTTGTAGGTCCTTCTGGCCTTTACGTCAAATATGGAGCAAAAGTGGGCGTTAGTTGGTTTCAATGCGATTGCTGGTGACCACGGACACCAACGTGCACAGGCTGGTGGGGCCACTCCTAATGCAACATTGGTGCATGGACTGTTTTTTTACCAACTGAATGTCATTTTTTTGATCTCATTCCCTTGATCTCAAACCTTTCATAATGAACAACGTTTGCCTTATTTTGGCAAATAGAATGCCAAAATTCAGGGTTTTTTAAACTTTGCTCAAAATGAAACAATGTCTGAAAATCAATCAGGTGATTCAAAAGAAAAGACGATTCAGTTAGAATGTTGACAGCCATGATCAAAGGGTCCTTTTTTCGTGGTCAGAGGCATCCCAGGTGTTTCCCCACCTGGGAGTCTCGAAGAAATTATAGCCACTTCAAAAATTAATGCAATCAAAAAATTTCAATCAACGAATTTTCCAATCTTTATTTTGAATAATTTAGTTTTAATATGTGTTTTAGATCACTGTTTAATCTAGCATTTACTTCACGTTTATACTTTCAAAGTAACCTTGATCCAGCCGGCTGCTCTCCGGTCAAATTGCTTATAAGCATCGACCACATCGCTCAAAGGTCTTTCTTGGCTAATAATTTTAGTTGGATCGACAATGCCCTGCTTACATTCAGCACCTAGCTTCTTAGCTAACGCCAAGCGTGAAGGAATACTATCTATAGCAAAAATACGAGCAGCCCCCATGAGTTGGCAACTGGTAATGGCGAACAACCCTACCGGGCCGCAGCCAATAATCGCTACCACTTTACCTGGAGTTACCTTGGCAATGTCTGCTCCAAAATAAGCGGTAGGGAAAATATCGGATAATAAAATAGCTTGATGATCGGTTACTTTATCAGCCAATTTCACTAAATCGGCGCTGGCAAAAGGCACGCGCACGTATTCAGCTTGACACCCCTGGAGTGGTCCACTTTCTTTAGGACCCCCGAAAAAAGTTGTCCCGGCTCCAGGCCCATTGGGAATAGGTGATTTCAAATCTAGGCGCTTTTGGTGTTAATTCCCGTATAAACTGACGCATGAGTGGTTTCAACATACTTTGCGGCAAGAATAAAAATAATGATAGAAAATATTCCCACAATTAAAAAGTCCCAACCAAATGGAATATAGTTATGTCCATTTCCAAAAGTGCCACAATAAGAGATGATAGAAATCCCCACTAAATAAGGGATCAACCACCAAGATACTCGCCATTGCTTTGCCCAGATGTTTTCTTTCTGCCGAAAGACATAAAAAATGAAGAAAACGACCCCGATCAAAATGGCTAGCATCATGTGATAAACCGTTTGCCACCCTGTCCAAAAAACCATTAAATTACAAACATAAAAAGTTAACAAAGACACAAACCAATGAAAAGGTAATCGAAAAGGCCGGGGTTGATTGGCGCGGGTTTTCCTTAATGCCACTAACGCAATCGGACCAATAATATAAGAAAGAATAAAACTAGAAATCACAAAACCAACCAAGCTTTGCCAGCCAGGGAACGGTAAAAACAAAATTAAGCCGACAATATAGTTGATAATAATAGCTACCAAGGGTACGCCCCGATTGGTTAGTTTTTCAAAGGATTTATGGAAAAAACCAATTTTACTTAAACCATAATTAACTCGCGCAGTAGCTCCAATATAAATCAAGCCTGTTCCAAAAGGCGAAATAATAGCGTCAACATAAAGAATCGCCACAAACCATCCTAATCCTAAAGCAGCAAGTATTCCGGCAAAAGGACCACTATCACCAGGAAAACTTAAATTGGCCCATCCTTTTACTAAATTCACAGGATTAATGCTGCCAATAAAAGCAAATTGAAGGATAAAATAAGTGACCGCACAAAAAGCGATCGCTCCTATTAAAGCTAAAGGAATATTGCGCTGCGGATTTTTTGTTTCCGCGGCAATTTGCAAAATATTATTAGCGCCAAGTAAAGAATAAATCACTCCCCCTAATGGTAACGCTGCGAGAATTCCATGCCAACCATAGGGCTGAAATCCGCCACTTTGCGCCGAATAAAAATTAGCCGTATGAAAATCAATAGCTATTAACAAAAATGCTGTGGCGAAAGGCATGATCAACTTGATAAAAGTGATAATATTATTTGAAATGCTAAAAAAACGGGCGCCAAAATAATTCAACAAGCACATCAAAAACAAGACGATGGCGCTCATAGACATTCCAAAACCTGTCATCACGGTGCTGTTATTGACTTTGGTCACTAGTCCGGGAACGTAATTACCAGCGTATTGGATGATCGCCATAGTTTCCACTGGGGCAACAGAAATACTGGAAATCCACACTAACCATCCAATAATAAAACTGACTAAGGGACCATGGCTATATTGGGCGACTTGCACCATACTACCTGCAATCGGGAAAGCGCTGCCGAGTTCTGCAAAGGTGAGTGCGACGATAATCATCAAGACCCCGCCGATAATCCAAGAGACCATCGCGCCCGGCCCGGCAATTTGCGCAGCATAGAGCGGGCCAAATAACCAACCGGAACCGATAATACTTCCGATTCCGATCATCAATAATCCGCAAAGACTGATTTCTCGTTTAAATTGCATAGCACACCCCCAATTTCTAGAATGAATAATGGAAAAATGATAACACTCAAGAGAACAGTAAATTAATTACCTGTTCACAGTCGAAGGGTCAGCAGGAGGGACGCAGTAATAACAAGAATGGCAAAATAATTCAAACTGGAAGGTGCTGGATAAAAATTTTTTTGATTTAACTGCATCATAGTTTTTTGAATCTAAACTGTTTATTTTATTTTGTCAATAGTATGTTTTCAGTAACTCATCTAAATTGTCTAAATTCTTCGATCAAATTAGCCACCAAACCGGTCCAACCGGTTTGGTGGCTGGCGCCTAGTCCTTTGCCGGTTTCAGGATGGAAATATTCGTTGAACCACAAGTAGTTTCTAAAATGCGGGTCTTGACATAATCCGGCTTGATCACCATAAAAAGGTCTTTGGCCTTGTTCATTTAAACGAAAAATTGCGATCAATCGATCAGCTAAATCATTTAAATCAATCTCTGGTTTTTTGAAAAATCTTAGATAAACTTTTAATGATTCAATCAATAAATAATTAGTAGGTAACCAAATAGGCCCTCGCCAATTGGAATTTCCTCCTTTCATTTTTTCAAATGATTCTGCCGGCTCATAACCTACCTGCAAATTTTTGAAAATAAAAGGATGCTGTTCATGGTACTTGGAAAGACTGCGAATCCCAAATGGGGACAAAAATTCCTGACTATTTATCAAGTATTCTGCAATCCGTTGAAACTGATGTTCATCAATGAGCGACAAGACATAGCAATGTTGATGCTCTTCTTTGAAATAAGTAACACAATTCTTAACAAGTTCTGGTCTATTATGTAAGAACCATAGAAAATTTTTTTTAAATTCAGGAAACTGATTTAATTCTTCAGAGGTGATCACATCGATGGCATACATGGGAATCAAACCAACTAATGAACGCACTTTAAATTCTTCAAATTTAGGAATATTACCATCTGGATAAACAACAGCATCATAAAAAAAGCCATCTGGCTCATTCCATAAGTTATATTGTTTAAAGTCGATTTTATGCATTGCATGAGCGATATAAACAAAATGCTGAAAAAATTTCGTAGCCATCGAGGTATAAGTCGGGTCTTCTTCAGCTAATACTAAGGCTATTCTCATCAGATTTAGGCAAAACATGCCCATCCAACCTGTGCCGTCTGCCTGTTTTAACATAGCATCGCCTAAGGCGTTAAGTGAACGATCGACGATAGTGATATTGTCTAAACCTAAAAATCCGCCTTCAAAAACATTACATCCAGAGCGATCAATTTTATTGACCCAAAAAGCAAAATTAATTAATAATTTCAAATAGCATTTTTTTAAAAAAACATAATCTTTTTTCCCGGTTTTCTCATATTCCATTTTGAAAATTTTGTATACCGCCCATGCTTGGACCGGCGGATTTAAATCCGAAAATTCCCATTCATAAGCAGGTATGGCGCCATTAGGGTGTTGAAATTGATCAAACAACAGTAACCACACTTGTTCTTTAGCGAATTCGAGATCAACCAACGCATAAGTCAAACAATGAAAAGCTAAATCCCAAGCAGCAAACCAGGGATATTCCCATTTATCCGGCATAGAAAGAATTCGCATAGAATTTAAATGACGCCAATGAGTATTACGTAATGTCATTCTTTTTTTCGGTAAAGAAAAATGGTCTTCGTCTCCTTTCAACCATCTGTTTACATCAAATAAATAAATCTGCTTGTTCCAAAGCATCCCAGCTAACGCCTGCCGTTGAATTAACCGCTCATCTTCACTCGCGTGTGGTGGATGAATACTTTGATAAAATTCATCTGCTTCTTGTTTACGGGTGTCAATTATTCCCTGAGCGCAGGATAAGGGATCATCAAAAATTTGATCGCACCATCTTAAATAAATTGTTGCGGAATTACCTGGAGCTATCGATTCAAAAAAATAATGCGCTGCGGATTTAGTACCAAAAAGTTGTGAATTGGTGCAATCTTCACCATGAATAATTTTGCGATGGAACGCATCTTTAGAAAAACCTTTCAGAGCACCAGCATTGTCATTATTGGTAAAAAGTAACTTGGCGCCGGCTTGGCAATATAAATAACGCTTGCCCAGCCGGTATTCAAAATCTAAATTGGATGGGGAAGGAATTGCCGCGTCGTCTGACAATAAACACAAAAGACCCTGAGAACTCGCATCAGTTATAATCGGTTCAGGCAAATTATGCCCTCCCCATGACCACTGATTACGGAACCAAAGTTGAGGAATGATGTGCAAAGGAGCAGGATGGTCACCTCTATTAACTGCTTCAATTTTGATGATGATATCGTCCGGCGAAACCTTAGCGTATTCAATAAAAATATCAAAATAGCGCTGCTCTTGAAAAACCCCGGTATCTAATATTTCATATTCTGATTCATGGGTACTACGCTGGCCATTAACGGTTTTTAATAGCTGATAGGGAAACTCTGCTTGCGGGTATTTATAAAGATATTTTAAATAAGAATGGCTAGGAGTAGCATCTAGATAATAATATAACTCCTTAACGTCTTCCCCATGGTTACCCTCGGGTGAACTTAATCCAAAGAGCCGTTCCTTTAATATCGGGTCTTTACCATTCCAAAAAGCGGGTGCAAAGACGATTATTTGATAACGGTCGCAGAGACCGGCAATGCCGTCTTCTCCCCAGCGATAAGCCTTCTGGTGCGCCTGCTCAAAGGGAAAATATTTCCAAGCGTCGCCGTCAGCACTGTAATCTTCACGCACAGTTCCCCAAGACCGTTCGGAAACATAGGGGCCCCATCGATACCAAAGCGGCACATTGCCATTTCCTTGACCAGCTAAACGTTGTTTTTCCTTGGACATACTATGATCTTAGTTGACTAAGATTTAAACTTCAAAGTTTATTATCATTCACGACCCAGGCGCAGCGGGGTTATGGGTTTGACTAGAGTTTGAGCTGGAGGAACTAGAACTGCTAGAACTTGAGCTAGAAAAACTAAAATTAGGACCAGAGCTGGGACTAGAACTAGAACTAGAACTAGAACTAGAACTAGAACTAGAACTAGAACTAGAACTAGAGTCTAGACTACTATTTATATCAGGTGCATCAAATTTCAATGAACGCTTGCTCGACATGAGTGTATAGGAAGCCCGGCTTAACGGAATAGGATTTATTGCTACTTTCTTTATCAAATTGAATAATAATCTTGAACTTTTGTCAGTGGATGAATCAGCATCTAGCTTTGACCATGAAAATGCTGCTCCAGTGACGTTTTGATAAACTTTGACCAATAAATTAAAACGAGGTTGCAATTCGTCCGGTTCAGTCTCAATACTTTTTTGTAAAAACAACAACAGCTTCAAAGAACTTCTTTGTAAATAATTCCTGCCTTGATTGTCATTCCAATCAAAATGGCCAAAAGCTATTAGACAAATTTCAACCATAACAGCTACTTTTTTGCCATGCACGGTTTGGTTAGAATCTTGGATAAGTTGATTTATTACATCATTATCAAATCCAACCTCTTGTAAGGGTTGCAAAAAAACCTGCTTCCAACAATCGTTAGCTGCTAATTTATTAATCCTTTCAGAAGCAAATTCTGTTACATTCAACTTCATTAATTCAGCTAACGTAAAAGCACATTTTTCGATAACGGCTGCAGTGGTTTTTTGATCATCATCAGTAATTGAATCATTCAATTTAAGATACCATTCAATAAATTCTTTTTTATAGCAGTTCCTAGAACCAGTTTTTTGCTGGTTTAACATTTTCATGTCATTAGGTGATAAAGGTGATTCTACTTTAGGTTGAATTACTCTTTTTGAGGGAGAATCATCTTGAGAGATTTCAGGGGTTTGACCTGTCGGAGTCGGTCTAAAGGATTGGACATCTTTTACATCAAAATCCTTAAAATATCCTTCGAATTTTATTTCGCTAAACCCTTGAGCATTAATATTGTCACAATAATAAGATTTTAATTGATTAAAGAAAGTTTGACTTAATTCCAGATAAGCAGGTTCATTTCGAATAACATTTAAGCATCGGGAGAAAAACAAGAAGAACTCAGATCGTCGAGCATGCGTTGTAGTACTCATCGCCAAGCCTTTAACAAAGGATTCTAAGGCGCCACCCACTTCAGTAAATTTTTCTAAAAAAAGGCCAACTTCAGCCGAATCCTTCAGAGTAGGAAATAATAATTTAATATAATGAGGGCTTGGCCTCTCTACTATTTTTTTTACAATAATTACTATCTGTTTATTAGATAAACTGAAATAGGTTTTGGCAAGGTATTCAAAAAAATTTCGGAATTCCTCCGATAAAACTGGGAATTCCTTCGATAAAACTTGGGGTTTCTCCAATAAAACTCGTACAATTCTATCGACTGCATTATCTGGACAAGTAACAGTAATACAATAAAAAAGTAATAATACACGCTCTTCACCCAGTTCTTGCAACATATTCAAATATACGACATCAAACAAGGCTAGACAATCAACAGACTGTTTCAAAAATTCTTGTAAAAAACTAATTTTTTGACGATCTGCTTGATATTTCCTTAAAAATATTAACAAGTATACAAACAACAATTCATCTTTATTACGGATTAGATAAAGGTCTGATTTTTGTCCTTTAAAATCTTTGGATTCGAAGATATTTAACTCTTCATTACTAGCCAACTTTACAATGCCTGGCACTGGCTCTAGCGCCACCGGCACTGGAGATCGGCCTTTACCCCTCGGGAAGGGATTAAGTGATTTTTGCAGTTCCGCTTTACCAA
>JAFEDN010000073.1 GCA_018241585.1 Pseudomonadota bacterium
AAAGGTCGCTGCCGCTCTCCTCTCCCTTGCGATCCCTCATCGGGATAGGTTTTTCAATATTTCACGAGTTTATAGGTAATTTTTGCTTCAGCGGGAACTGCTGAATAAATCAATACGAAAATGGCGCCCTGATTATTGAGTTGCGCCAAGGATTATTGGCCGTGAATTAATAAATAACCTAGAGTAAAAATAGGAACAGTACTGAGAGTGCTATCGACGCGATCTAATAATCCACCATGTCCCGGCAAGATAGTTCCGGTATCTTTTACACCGACCTGCCGCTTTAACAAACTAACAAATAAATCGCCTACTACCGCAAAACCAGAGCAGAGCAAAATTACCGGTATAATCAGCAGATGTTGCCAAAAAGATAATGGCAGCAACAAGCTGGCAATTGCAATAATCATTACCGATAATATCATCCCCCCCCAAAAACCTTGCCAAGTTTTTTTGGGACTGATCCGGGATGCTAAAGAATCCTTGCCCCACATCCTTCCTGTGAAAAAAGCGCCGGTATCCATTAACCAACACAAGCAAAAAACTAACAGCAGGCAAACAGGTAAATTGGCTTGTAGAAAAGTGATACTGCGCCAACAACACACCAGAATAATCAAGCCAGCAATGATTTTTGCAAAAGAATACTCAAAACCTATCGACCAACCTTTTTTTTGATAACCAAAAAGAGCGATCACACTCCATATCCAAATGGCTAATGCCAAAATTAATAAGGGTAATAAGGGTAAAAGATAACAAAAATACAGTCCCAACACCGTCAATATTACAAACAGCCAACGATATACCTGGGAAACAGTAGCACCGAACAGACCAGCCCATTCATATGCCGCCACCATGAAAAATAGAGCCACAGTAACAGCAAAAAGCAGGGGACTCATTAGGAAAATCATGGCTACTATAGCGATCAACAAAACAGAAGCTGTCAAAATCCGGCTTCTAAGCATATTGAGTGGTTACCTGCTCGGTGACGCGTCCAAATCTTCTTTGTTTTGAGTAGTAGAAATCAATTGCTTTTTGGTAAGCTTGTTTATCAAAGTCAGGCCAGTAGATATCTGTGAAATATAATTCGGTATAGGCAAATTGCCAGAGCATAAAATTACTAATTCGCTGTTCACCACCGGTTCGAATTAACAAATCCGGCTCAGGCAACTCCGATAAACAGAGTTGTTTCTGAAAAGAAAATTCGGTAATCTCTTCAGGCTGCAATTTTCCAGCTAAGACCTCTTTACATAAGCGCTGCGCTGCTTGGACAATGTCCCACCGGCCGCTATAATTTAAAGCCATTATCAGCTCTAATCCGGTATTTTTTGCGGTAATGGCTTCACTTTTTTCAATTGAACTTAACAAAGTTTTGTCGAACAGACTTCGATCACCAACTATTCTAAGTCTGACATTTTGCTGATTTAATTCTGTAAGATTATCTCTTAAAGATTCTAAAAAAAGCTTCAATAATAACTGGACTTCATTAGCAGGACGGTGAAAATAATTTTCAACGCTTAGCGCGAACAGGGTTAATATTTCTAAATTATTTTCGACACTAAATTCAACTGCTTTTCTAACGGCTTGGGCGCCGACATGATGTCCAGCCACTCTAGGCATCAGCCGCCGGCGAGCCCATCGGCCATTACCATCTGGAACGATAGCAACGTGTTTTAATTGATGAGGATTAGTTTTTTGGCCGCTCATTCTTTATATAGCCAGCAAATCTTGTTCTTTTTCAGCGGCTAACTGATCGATCTTTACTATGTATTGATCGGTCAGCTTTTGGATTTTAGTGGCTGCTCGGCGTTCTTCATCTTCACTAATTTTTTTATCTTTCAACCAATTTTTAAAATCCTGATTGATATCACGCCGAATATTACGCACCGCAACTCGCGCTTGCTCAGCTTCATCTTTTACCACCCGAACCAAATCTCTTCTTCTTTCTTCGTTTAAAGCAGGCAGCGGAATACGGATCAACATGCCAACTGTAGTTGGATTCAAACCCAGGTCGGAACTGCGAATCGCTTTTTCCACTTTGGCAACCATATCCTTTTCCCAGGGGGTGACCGTTAAGGTACGAGAGTTTTCGACGGCCACATTGGCTACCTGGCTCAAAGGAACCTGTTGCTGATAATATTCCACTCTGATTGAATCTAAAATACTGGGATGAGCTCGGCCGGTACGCAATTTTCCTAAGTTATCCTGTAAAGTTTGAACACTTTTTTTCATGCGGGTTTCAGCTTGATTTATTGCAGAATCAATCATGAAATCATCTCCTTTTCATTAGTAACTCGGGTTCCTTCTGCTTGGCCCGTAATGACTCGTAATAATGCACCCGGCTTTTGCATATCAAAAACGCATAAAGGCATATCGTAATCCCTGCATTGACAAAAAGCCGCTAAGTCCATGACTGCTAATTCTTTCTCTAAAGCTTCTTGATAAGAGAGTTGTTCGTAGCGCACAGCATCTGGATTTCTTTTAGGATCAGCTGAGTACACACCGTCGACACGAGTGGCTTTCAAAACAATATCAGCTTCAATTTCAATTCCACGTAAGCTAGCAGCAGAGTCGGTGGTCACTAAAGGATTACCGGTACCAGCAGCAAAAATAACTATTCTCCCTTGCTGCAAATGGTGAATAGCTTTTCTACGATTATAATAATCGAATATCCCGCTGACCGGTATCGCTGACAATACTCTTACCGGCAAGCCCAGTCGTTCAAAAATATCTCTCATGGCGAGTGCATTAATTAGAGTAGCAAGCATACCCATGTGATCGCCGGTGACGCGGTCAATACCCGCTTCTGAAAGCGTGACCCCTCTGAAAAAATTTCCACCGCCAACGACAATGCCGACTTGTACGCCTAACTGATAGACCTCAATAATTTCCTTAGCCATCCGATCCAGAACCTTAGGATCAATAGCATCTTGCCCTCCTCCCATTAGCGCTTCACCACTAAGTTTTAGCAGTATACGACGATAAATGGGCTGGTGAACATTTTTCACATCACTTTCCTAGTTGAGAACGTACTTCTTCAGCAAAATCTTGGGTTTGTTTTTCTATGCCCTCGCCTACTTCGAAACGTGCAAAGTCTATGACTTGAGCTTGATGTGCTTTTAGTAATGCGCCGACAGTCTTTTCAGTATCCTTTATAAAAGGTTGATCTACTAAACAGACTTCTTTCATAAATTTTGCTACGCGGCCACTGACCATTTTTTCAATAATATTTTCTGGTTTGCCACTTTCTTTAGACTGAGCAAGGTAAATTTCTCGTTCACGGCTAATCACATCTTGCGGAACCTGAGCTTCGTCAATGGCTAATGGATTGGTCGCAGCAACATGCATGGCGATATCTCTAGCTAATTCAGCCTCTTGCCGATTGATGGCTACTAAAACACCGATGCGGCTTCCATGGATGTAACTGCCTATTAAACCGTCTGAATGCATCAGTTTCATTCTTCTGATTTGAACGTTTTCACCCACTTTAGCGATTAACTCCTGACGAGCCTGATCAATTGATTGGCCGTTACCCGGCATGGTCAATTGCAACAACTCATCTACAGAAACCACTTTCGATTGCAAAGCACAAGCGGCTACGTTACGTGCAAAATCTAAAAATTGCTCACTTCTGCCCACAAAATCTGTTTCACAATTGACTTCAATCATGCAAGCGTTTTGCTGGCGATCGTCTAAGCGAACCACAATGGTTCCTTCTGAAACTACTTTACTGGCACGTTTGGATGCTTTTGCTTGACCACTGGCACGCAAAATACCAACCGCAGCTTCAATATCCCCTTGGGTAGCTTCTAAGGCTTTTTTACATTCCATCATGCCTGCCCTGGTTCTTTCCCGTAGTTCTTTTACTAATGCTGCACTGATAGCCATAATTATTCATCCTCATCAGAAGCATGAGCAGAGCGGACAGTACGATTTTTAGCAGTTTTTTCTTTTACCGACTCACTTTCTTCTTTGTCTTTAGGTTTTTTGTTACCGACTGCTTTTTTCTTAGCAGCAGCTTTGGATGCTTTGGGAGCAGCAACCACTTCTAATTCGGCTTCCCCTTCTTCTCCGGAATCTTCACTAAGCCCATCTTCTAATTTTTTCTTGACTACTTTTTTAACTTTAACTTTGGTTTTTGCTTGCGGTTCTTCGACTTTAGCTGGGGCCAAATCTAAAACACCCCGGGCTTCGATGATAGCATCCGCTAAAGTTTTACAATAAAAGCGGATAGCGCGCAAAGCATCATCGTTGCCTGGGATCGGAAAATCAATACCGTCCGGATTATTGTTAGTATCTACAATACCAACAATGGGGATACTAAGGCGCTGGGCTTCTTTCACAGCAATTTTTTCATTGCCGACGTCAATGATAAATAACGCATCCGGCAAACCACCCATATTTTTAACGCCTTCGATTAAGGTGCTGAGTTTATCTTTTTCACCCACGAGACGGAGTACTTCTTTCTTAGTTAATCGGGAAGTTATTTTTTCATCCTGCAGCAATTCTTCAAGTTCTTTCAATCGTTTAATTGACTGACGGATGGTTTTATAGTTGGTCAACATGCCGCCTAACCAACGATGATTCACATAGGGCATGCCGCAACGGATAGCTTCTTCACGAACGGCTTCTCGAGCCGCATGTTTGGTGCCCACGAATAAAACACGGCCTTTATTGGCGGCGATATCCGACAAAAATTTTAACGCTTCCCGGAAGCGCGGCAATGTTTCTTCTAGATTGATGATGTGTATTTTATGACGGGACCCATAAATGAAACTAGCCATTTTTGGATTCCAATAACGGGTTTGGTGGCCAAAATGGACACCCGCTTCGAGCATTTGACGCATGGTCACTTCTATCATTTTCTTATCTCCAGGGTTTTATAAGCCTCCACCTACCCCATTGTCCGACCGACACCAATAGCATTTGCTATTCTCATCAGCACCCCAAACAACGTGCCGGTAGATGTGTGAATTAAAAAGTATTTATAACATATTTTTGATTTGGCTACTAGTAGGGGTGGACGATGGGGCTCGAACCCACGACAACTGGAATCACAATCCAGGGCTCTACCAACTGAGCTACGCCCACCATAACCATGATCGCGCCTGACAGGATTTGAACCTGTTACCCTCGGCTTAGAAGGCCGATGCTCTATCCAAATGAGCTACAGGCGCAAGTCATTTTGATGTTACTCATTTTCTTCGGGGTAGAGGGATTTGAACCCCCGACATCCTGCTCCCAAAGCAGGCGCGCTACCAGACTGCGCTATACCCCGGAGCCGGCCATCATAACTGATCAATCCTATTTTGGTCAAATAGCTGCGATGGTGACTGATAACAAATTCAGCAATATCGGATTGAAATATTACAATAAATAAAATTATGATTTATTATGGATCAAAAAACTGGAGGCGCTATGCAAGATTTACAAAAAATCATTGAAGAAGCTTTTCTTCAAATAGATCAATTGCGGCCAGGGAATATTCCTGAACAGATCAATACGGCGGTATTAAAGACCATAAACCTGTTAGACAGCGGCCAGATTCGAGTAGCCGAAAAAACATCAGCAGGCTGGCAAGTCAATCAATGGGTCAAACAAGCCATTTTGTTGTCTTTTAGAACTCATAGTACCCACGTAATCGACGGGGGGTTCACCCGCTTTTATGACAAATTGCCTTTAAAATATGCGGCATATGATGAAAACGCTTTTCAAGCCACCGGGATTCGTACTGTCCCTCCCGCTACGGTCCGAAAAGGCGCTTATTTATCTCCCAACACCATTTTGATGCCTTGCTTTGTTAATATTGGCGCCTATGTCGGCGCCGGGTCTTTGATTGATACTTGGGCCAGCGTTGGCTCTTGTGCTCAAATAGGGAAAAATGTGCATATTTCTGCCGGAGCAGGAATTGGCGGGGTTTTAGAACCCTTACAAGCTAACCCAACCATTATTGAAGATGATTGTTTTATCGGCGCTCGCTCTGAAGTGGCTGAAGGGGTGATCGTCGAACAAGGCGCTGTGTTATCAATGGGTGTTTTTATTACTCAAAGCACTCCCATCTATAATCGCGAAACTAAAGAAATCATTTATGGCCGAGTGCCTGCGGGATCGGTAATTATACCAGGTTCATTACCATCTGCCGATGGCAGTTACGGCCGGCATTGTGTGGTAATTGTTAAGCAAGTTGACGCCAAAACACGGCAAAAAGTCTCGATCAATGAATTACTCAGAGTGGAATAGCTTTTTATGGATAAAATCTTAAAAGAAGTACTGCAATTAGCGACTGATTTAATCAATTGCCAATCCGTTACACCTGATGATGCCGGTTGCCAAGCTTTGCTCATCGAAGAATTAACTGGCATGGGCTTTGCCATTGAGCGTCTGGCTTCAGGACCAGTCAGCAACTTTTGGGCAAGAAAGGGAACCGCTGGGCCACTATTGGTTTTTTCCGGCCACACCGATGTGGTTCCTCCGGGACCTATCGAAAAATGGCACTCAGCTCCTTTCCAAGCTTCGGTTCGTGAAGGCAATTTGTATGGCCGGGGCGCGTCGGATATGAAGGGGGCTTTAGCGGCTATGGTCATCGCTTGCCGCTATTTTTTAAATGAAAATCCGCAATTTTCAGGTTCAATAGGATTTATGATCACCAGCGACGAGGAAGGCGACGCCAAAGACGGCACCATTAAAATCGTGCAACATTTTCTAAAAAATGACATTAAACCAGACTGGTGTTTAGTCGGCGAAGCCAGCAGTCAATTAGAATTAGGCGATGGTATCAAAGTAGGACGGCGAGGTTCGTTACATGGTTTTTTACAAGTGATTGGCAAGCAAGGTCATATCGCCTACCCTCATCTAGCTGAAAATCCAATCCATCGAAGTTTTAAAGCATTGGATGATTTAACTCACGTAACTTGGGATAATGGCAACGAATTTTTTACACCCACTACTTTTCAAATCTATAATATCCAGGCCGACACCGGGGCATCCAATATTATTCCCGGAACCCTAACTGCACGCTTTAATTTTCGTTATTCAACAGCTAGCTCGGCTGATCAGTTAAAGCAAAAGGTTCACAAAATACTAGATGACCATGATTTAAAATATAAAATTGAATGGAACTTGACCGGCGAGCCTTTTTTTAGCCCTCCGAAACGTTTAGCCGCTGCTTGCACCCGGGCCGTGCAGAATGTCTGTCAGCGGGAGCCGGACGCCAATACCACCGGCGGAACTTCTGATGGCCGGTTTATAGCAACTTTGGGTTGCGAAATTGTTGAGTTGGGACCTCCTAGTAAAACCATTCATCAAATCAATGAGCACATCCGGCTCAATGATCTGACGAACTTAGTAATGATTTACAAAAATGTGCTTGAACAACTTTTTAGAGATTGAAAGTGCAGCATGTTTTAGCATCATTTTTAAACTCTAATTGCAAATTTTGTACACACACTTTTGCTTCAGCAGCAGTTCTCTTAAAGGCCCAAAGTCCACAACAGCCTGAAATAGGTACAATAGTGAGTAACCCAACCGCGGTAACCGGCTTAGATTTTACTATTGCAAGCGCTAGTCCCGATGCTATAAATGAGCAACCACTAGCAGTTATTAATCCCCATAAAATAGATTTCAACAAGTTTTGATCGGGCGCTTTTTTGTGAACTGCGAGTTGTAAGCAACCCGTGATGAATAAAACACCGCCGGAAATCCCAAACCATTCGCTATAACCCCCCGGCAGCACTTCGCTTTGCACCACAGGACTTGGAGTTGGCGAAGGAGTTGGAGACGCAGGTGTAAACGGCGTTGGCGATGGAGTAGTGGGAACAGGTGTTGGCGCCGGGGTAGGAGCAGGTGTCGGCGCAGGAGTTGGAGTAGTAGGCGTTGGTGTGGGAGCAGGCGTCCCCGAGGGTGGAGCAAAACCTGTATCTGAAACTGTTTTATTAGTAGGTGGATCACAATAAATGCTTTCAATGCAATTTTGTGGAGGATTGGGACTGGTGGCTGTAAAACAAAGTTTCATATCCCCAGGGATGCCACCAAAAAAATAAATCGTACACCAATCTATTGCTTCTTTAGGACAACATCCTGGGAAAACTGGAGTTGGACTAGGCGTAGCAGCCAGCATAACGGCTACTGATGCCGGTAAATATTTGGCAGTGACTGTTGGGACTGGTGTTTGCTCAAGATTGTTAATTGTCTCCAAGAAGGAAGCTTCCAGTAAATTATCCGCAGGAAAATCTAATTTATCTGGGAAAGTATCGTCTCGAAATTTTAAACCCGTACTAGGCGCTTGGGCATTACCAAAAAAATAACCAGTTCCCAGCAAAAGTAAATTAATAAATTTTCTCATTTTGTCACCTTCGATAATTAATTCCAAATAAACTACATCTTAAAGCAAACTCGGCTTTTTTCAAGCCCAAAATACTTAAAAAACTCTTAAAATACAATGAAATATGTTTCAAGTTCAAACCTTGATCTTTTCTTTTAATTCAAACGTATTAATGGTATAATAGCGCCAAGTTATTTAGGAGAGGTGCCCGAGTGGCTGAAGGGGCTCGCCTGGAAAGCGGGTGTGCGTCCAAAAGGCGTACCGAGGGTTCGAATCCCTCTCTCTCCGTAAATGTTCACGAGATTGAATATGCATGCGCAGATTGAGCCGAACAACGCAGCATATTCGAGTATGTGAGCATTATGAGGACGATTTTTCGTCAAATTATGGAGCAAAAGCGGGCGTTGCCATCTATTTTGTGAACGCCTACTTCTCTCCGGAGAGTTAATGGCCATAGCGGTCCCTCCGCGACGATACCTTGTGAATCCCGCCAGGCCCGGAAGGGAGCAACGGTAACAAGCGGATGCGGGCGCCGGGGTGCGGCTGCTGTGGTCATTTTTTAAGTGTGTCCAAACCATGAAAGAACAGCATCAAGTTTTAGCAAGAAAATGGCGGCCTAAACAATTTGCCGATGTAGTCGGCCAATCCCATGTGGTGCGCGCTCTTTCCAATGCTTTAGCTCAAAACCAGTTGCATCACGCTTACCTTTTTACCGGCACTCGTGGCGTAGGAAAAACCACACTCGCTAGAATTTTAGCTAAGTGCCTCAATTGCGAAGCACGGGTGACTCCTGAGCCCTGTGGCCAATGCAGTAGCTGCCAGGAAATCGACACCGGCCGCTTTGTAGATTTAATTGAAGTTGACGCTGCTTCCCGTACTAAAGTTGAAGACACTCGGGATTTACTCGATAATGTTCAATATTTACCTGCTAAAGGCCGCTTTAAAGTATATTTGATCGATGAAGTCCACATGCTTTCCAATCATAGCTTTAATGCTTTGTTGAAAACGTTAGAAGAGCC
>JAFEDN010000074.1 GCA_018241585.1 Pseudomonadota bacterium
AGCTGTGGTCATCTTTATTTTCGTAGCGGGTTTCTTACTTTCAACTTTGTGCGGTTATTTTGCGGGATTGATTGGGTCAACCAATAGTCCTTTATCTGGGATGATCATTATAACCATATTACTACTCGGAAGTTTATTTTTACTCATGTTTAAAGGCCATGACCCAGTCGAAATCAGTAAATTAGTCACTATTATCTTAATCGTTACTGCGGTAGTAACGGCATTGCCTGGCATTTCTTTAGAAAATATTCAAGATTTAAAGTCTGGCCAAATTGTAGGAGCTACTCCCTGGAAACAGCAGATAATCTTGATGTTAGGCATAATTTGCTCAGCATTGGTGATTGGTCCGGTATTAAATCTTCTGTTTAATGCCTACGGAATGGGAGGAGTTTTTCCCCGGCCAGGTATGGACCCCAGTCAAATGTTGGCAGCTCCGCAAGCCAATTTAATGGCTACTATCGCTAAAGGGGTTTTGGTTCGAGATATAAATTGGTCCATGGTTGGCGTTGGAGCCGTGGTCGCGGTATTAGGTATCATTGTAGATGAAATCCTGAAAAAAAGAGGTAAACGCTTTATTGTATTGGGAATGGGATTAGGCATCTACCTACCTGTTTCTATCGTTTCTTCTTTATTTATAGGTTCTTTGATTAGCTACTTGGCGAAAAGAAACTCTAAAACTCACCATGAAAGCCAAAGTGGTACTTTATTAGCTTGCGGCATCGTAGCGGGTAATGCCTTAATGGGCGTTATTTTAGCGATACCCTTTGTGGCTATGGGAAGTTCTGATGCCTTAGCGTTAGTTTCTGCTCATTTTGCACCAATAGCGACTGTGATAGGTGCGGTAGTCACTTTGTTAATTTGTTATTGGTTATATAAAATTTCAGTTAAAACAAAGGAATAAATTACTTTGTTAAAGTATTTTGACTATATGGCCAGTACCCCGGTCGATCCCATTGTACTGGCCAAAATGGTTGCAGCCTTTGAGCATTTTGGTAACGGCTCTGCTCAAACTCACGCTTATGGCTGGCAGGCTGCTGAGTTAATCAATCAAGCCCGCAGTCAAGTAGCCGGCGCGATTAATGCTGATCCCCGAGAAATCATATGGACTTCAGGCGCAACCGAAGCTAATAACTTGGCAATAAAAGGAGTCGCCAGTTTTTATCAGCGCCAGGGCAGGCATATCATCACTATGAAAACCGAGCATCCTTCGGTTTTGAAAACTTGTGAATTTTTAGCAAGAAATGGCTTCGAAATTACTTATTTAGCACCTAATCAACAGGGGCTGCTAGACCCTGAACAATTTAAAGCGGCTATTCGCCCTGATACTATTTTAGCTTCAATTATGTGGGTTAATAATGAAACCGGTGTTATCCAAGACATTGCAGCTCTGACCAAAATTACCCGTGGAAAAGGCATTATTTTCCACGTCGATGCTGCTCAAACTGCCGGTAAGTTACCCATAAATATCCAAGAGCTTGATCTAGACCTCATGTCGCTTTCGGCGCATAAGGTTTATGGTCCAAAAGGGATCGGGGCTTTATATATTCGTCGAACTCCCCGTATTCGTTTAGAAACTTTGATTCATGGCGGGGAGCAGGAACAAGGAATTCGGTCAGGTACTTTGCCTACCCACCAAATAGTAGGGATGGGCCAGGCATTTGAATTAGCAGCTAGTCAACTGTTAATCGATCAAAATCATGTGAAAGCATTGAGTGACCGGTTGTGGCAGGGGCTAGAAACTATCCATAATATAAAATTACATGGGTCCATGACTCAGAGAGTACCCCATTGTTTAAATGTCAGCTTTGGCAGCATCGATGTAGAATCTTTAATCCTGAGCTTGAGCGACCTGGCTCTGGCTACCGGTTCAGCCTGTCATTCTGCGCACAACACTCCGTCGCACGTGCTACAAGCTATGGGTATTCCCGCCATTAAAGCACGTAATGCTTTACGCATCAGTATCGGCCGGTTCACCCAACTAGCAGAAATTGATTATGCTGTTGCCCGAATCAAAGAAGAAGTCGACAATTTGCAACAGCTGGCAGCTTTTTAATATGAAATATTCTGCTATTTTCTTAGATTTTTTTGGTAATCGAGTTCATGCCGGCAGATTACCGGCTGGCTCGAATATCTTTTTTACCCAAGTGGCTAACTCAGACCAGAGCGAAGTATTAAGAGTCTATGTAGAACATCAGTTACAAATTAAACAAGCTAGATTTTTAGCACAGGGTTCGCCGGCATTAATCGCTAGTGGAGAATTCATTTGCCGATGGTTGGAAAACAAAACCATGGACGAGGTGAAGCTATTTAAGGTTCATTTCGTTTTAGAGCAATTAGGTTTATCACAACATTATGTTCATATCGCTCAGATGGTGCAAGCGGCAGTCAGCGACTTACAAAGAATAATAACGAGCTAATTTAGTGCATAACAAAGATTGTCTAGGCTTAATACGTTTTTCCGATAGCAGATTGCTTAAGGTATTGGGCGTGAACTGTTTTTTAATTTCTTTAAAATGGACCTTTTGCACCTGTTTCCGGGTAGCAAAAATCAGCTCATGATTTGAAGTATCGCACCAAATTTTTTTAGCTTCATTACCACTGGTTGCCAAAATAAGGGCAATCGATTTATCTTCTTGATCATGTACCGAATATAAGTTCCGTAATTTGTTGGTTACTTTTTTCATTTTCATAAATATAGCTAATTGTTGTTTATATAATTATAGTACGTTATTAACATTTATTAATAAATATTTGATTTTAAACAATTAAATCATTTAGAAAAAAGACCTTATTTACTCTTTATGCAATACAAACTACAATACTTGCCCATCTACTTGGGATTTAGGAGTCAAAATGATTATCGGTGTACCAGTTGAAATTAAAATAAAAGAATTTAGAGTCGGTTTAACACCAGCCAGTGTTCGCGAGTTAACCGGTTATCACCATCAGGTGATTGTGCAAACCGGATTAGGAGCAGGCATAGGCTTTACTGATCAAGACTATATCGACGCAGGGGCGCAAATTGTGCCTACCGCTGAAGATGTCTATGAGCAGGCGGAATTGATTGTTAAAGTCAAAGAACCTCAGCCGAGTGAATTCCGCTTAATCCGTCAAAATCAAATTCTTTTTACTTACTTACACTTAGCTCCTGACCCAGTGCAAGCAGAAGCTTTAATTAAATCGGGTTGCATTGCGGTTGCTTATGAAACCGTTACAGGAATTCATGGCGATTTACCTCTACTTTCACCGATGAGCCAGGTTGCAGGAAGATTATCGATCCAAGCCGGTGCTCACTGCCTGGAAAAATCACAAGGAGGCAGTGGTATTTTGTTAGGTGGAGTTCCTGGTGTCCCGCCTGCCAAAGTCGTGGTTATCGGTGGCGGGGTGGTTGGAACTAATGCGATTCGAATGGCCATGGGCTTAGAAGCTAAAGTCACGGTTTTAGATAAATCTTTATATCGTTTGCAAGAGCTCGATTTTCAGTTTGGCGGCCGAATAACCACAGCCTACGCCAGCGCCGCCAACATGGAACAATTTGTGATTGACGCAGATTTGGTGATTGGAGCCGTTTTAGTAGCCGGTGAAGCCGCTCCTAAATTGGTGAATCGAGATATGCTGTCACGTATGCGTTCAGGCTCGGTGGTAGTGGATGTGGCTATTGATCAAGGAGGCTGCTTTGAAACCAGCCGGCCAACCACACACGATTCACCTACCTATGTTGTAGAAAATATTGTGCATTATTGTGTCACTAATATGCCTGGAGGTGTACCTCGTACTTCAACCTTTGCTTTGAATAATGCTACTTTGCCTTTTATAATCCAATTGGCCAACAAGGGCTATCACAAAGCGCTTTTAGATAATGTTCACTTACGGGATGGTTTAAATGTTTGTTGTGGCCACATCACCCATCAAGGTGTTGCCAAAGATTTAAACAAAGAATATCGGCCGGCGATTGAATTTTTGCAGTAAAGACTACGGTATAGTTTCAGTGGGAGGCGGGGCTTTGTCGACTATTTCTGGGCAACTGTAGGCATCATAATCTTTAATGGATACCGCTTGGTCAACGATGTTTTTTCTCTTTCCAGTAACCGGGTCGACGACACGATAATTGTCTGCGGTAATTTTTGGTCTGAGCATTTCACAGACTTCAGCGCTTTTTTTCACTGGATTGCCAGTTTCTTCTTCAGTGTGACTGCAAGCCGTGAGCATTAAAAGCAGAACCAAAACACCCATTCTGTAAAAATTTTTCATATTCCCTCACACGACGGCGAAAACCTTTTAAATTCTAGTCTTATATAATATAAATTACCAGCATGTTTCGATTTTACCTCTTGCGTAGCCGGGAGAGTACCAGTATTCTAAAAATATGAAAAAATATAGGAAAAAAGACCCGTTTAGGAAACGTGAAGCCGCTGAGTATGAACACCCTGTGGCTAGCCGTGAATTTATCATGCAGTTTTTGTCCGAAACTGAAAGACCATTGGGCTGGCATGCAATTTGTGCAGCCATGAATATTAAATCTGAAGAAGAGCAAGAAGGTCTCAGAAGAAGATTAAAAGCCATGGTCCGGGATGGTCAATTACTCACTACCCGACGAGGGAGTTATGCTTTAGTACAAAAATTAGAGTTAGTTCCTGGCAGAATCCAAGCTCATCGCGATGGCTTTGGATTTTTAATCCCAGATGACGGCAGCGCCGATATCTTTCTACCCGCCAAAGAAATGACCTCAGTTTTTAATGACGACCGGGCTTTAGTCAGAGTATTATCGACAGATAGAAAAGGCCGTAAAGAAGGGCAAATTGCCGAGATAGTTGAACATAATACCCATCAAGTGGTTGGCAAATTCAGAGAAGAAAACGGTATTTGCTTAGTCGATCCGGATAATCGTTTAATTACCCAAGATATTATTATTCCCGAAAATCAAAGCAACCATGCCAAACATGGTCAATTTGTGGTGGTGGAAATTATTTCTCAACCCACTAAGCGCTTACAGCCGCTGGGAAAAGTCATCGAAATTTTAGGCGACCAATTAACCCCCGGAATGGAGGTAGAATTAGCGATCCGTTCCCATAATCTTCCCTTTACCTGGCCGCAAGCCGTCATAAATGAAGCCCAAAGTTTTCGAGCAGAAGTGACCATTCCAGAAAATTATACTGATCTACGCGATCTTCCCTTTGTTACCATTGATGGAGAAGATGCCAAAGATTTCGACGACGCGGTTTTCTGCCAACGGCTAAAAGGTAAAAATGCAGGTTGGCGGCTATCTGTTGCTATAGCCGATGTTGCTAATTACGTTGATCCCGGCAGCCCATTAGACGGTGAAGCTAAAATAAGAGGTAATTCGGTGTATTTTCCCAATAAAGTATTACCGATGCTTCCTGAAACCTTGTCCAACGGCTTATGTTCACTGAAACCTCATGTGGATAGGTTAGTAGTGGTTTGTGATATGCAAGTTAATGCTCAGGGCGTGGTCACCGATTATACTTTTTATGAAGGCGTGATTCATTCACAGGCTCGATTAACTTATACCCAGGTGTCTGACGCTCTGCAACAACCGGAGTCGATCTCTGCTGAACTCTATCCACATTTGAACGCATTTAATGAGTTGTATCAAAAGCTGTTGCGGCAACGGCAATTGAGAGGGGCTATTGATTTTGACACCGTCGAAACCCGTATTGTTTTCGGAGCAAAAGGTAAAATCGATCGTATCGTTGCTACTGTTCGAACTGAGGCCCACCGTATGATTGAGGAGGCCATGTTAGCCGCCAATGTTTGCGCTGCTGATTTTTTAGAAAAAAATAAAATCCCGACTTTGTATCGAATCCATGAAGGACCTGAAGCACAAAAATTATTGGCGTTGAGAGATTTCTTAAAACCTTTCAATTTACGGTTAACGGGAGGGAAAAAACCCACTCCAAAAGATTATACAAAATTAATCGAAAGAATCAATGGCAGAGTCGACGCGCATCTTTTGCAAACAGTATTACTGCGATCTTTAAAACAAGCAGTTTATTCACCTGAAAATAAAGGACACTTTGGTTTGGCTCATGGTGCTTATACCCATTTTACTTCTCCGATTCGCCGCTACCCAGATTTGCTGGTTCACCGTGGCATCAAATACCTGCTGCACAAAAGACATCCTCAATCATTTTGCTATGCTCCAAAAGCCATGCATGAGATGGGGATTCAATGTTCTTCTACCGAGCGACGAGCGGATTTAGCAACTCGCGACGCTACCGATTGGTTAAAATGTGAATACATGCAACATAAGCAAGGACAAATTTTTCCTGGCATCATCAGCGATGTCACCAGTTTCGGGGTTTTTGTTGAATTGAATGATATCTATGTTCAGGGCTTATTGCATATTACCGCTCTTAAAAATGATTATTATCGGTACGATGCCACTAATCATTTACTAATGGGTAAACATTCAGGGCAAATCTATCGGCTAGGAGACCCTATCGAAGTGTTGGTGGCTAGGGTTGATATTGATAAACGTCTGATCGATTTTGAATTAGCTGAAGAAACCAAGAAAAGAAAACCGCGCAGTCGTCGAGCAAACAAGCATAAAAAACGCCGCAATTCGCGTTGAATGGTTGCATGAGGGGTAGTTTTTGGAAATTTTAAATTGGCAGGAAATTAAATTATGGTTTCCAAAAAGGAACAGAGACAGTAACAAAAGTGATTTTGGTCACATCCTAGTCATTGGCGGCGATTATGGTATGGGTGGAGCCGTGCGGATGGCGGCTGAAGCAGCTATGCGAACTGGGGCTGGGTTAGTCAGCGTAGCGACTCAGGCTGAACAGCTCAGTATTGTCAGTGGTCCACGACCTGAAATCATGTGCCATTCAGTCAAAAAATCCGAAGAGCTAGCACCGTTATTTGCAAAAGCGACTGTTTGCGTGGTTGGACCTGGATTAGGAACAAGTCAGTGGTCTAGGAATCTTTTATCAGCCATATGGCAAGTTCCTGAACCTAAAATCGTGGATGCAGATGGTTTAAATTTATTAGCAGAAAATCCTCATAATGACCCCAATTGGATACTGACCCCTCATCCAGGTGAAGCCTCTCGTTTATTGAAATGTACAGTTTCCGAAATTCAGCAAGATCGAATCGGCTCGATTCAAAAATTACAAAAGCAATATGGAGGAGTGGTGGTGCTGAAAGGGCAGGGGACCTTGGTTTATGATGGTAGCAGGTCTCCTAAGATTTGTCCGGCTGGAAACCCGGGGATGAGTAGCGGAGGTATGGGCGATGTGCTCAGTGGCGTAATTGGAGGATTAGTTGCTCAAGGATTTACTTTAACAAAAGCTGCGCAGGCGGGTGTGCTAATCCATTCGATGGCAGCGGATTATGCGGCTAAGGATTATGGTGAGCGCGGTTTAATCGCCACTGATCTATTTCCTTATTTACGGGTTTTAGTGAATAACAATTCTTGGTCATTGTGAAAAAAATGGCAGAATATTTTATAAAAGACCAACAAGCCATGTTGGAATTAGGTGCAAAACTAGCACAATCATGCCAACCTGGAATGATTCTTTTTTTACAAGGGCCATTAGGCGCCGGGAAAACCACCTTAGTCCGAGGAATATTAAAAGGGCTGGATTATCATGGGAAAGTGAAAAGTCCTACCTATACTTTGGTAGAAAGTTATAATCTATCGCAAAAAACTTTATTTCATTTTGACTTATACCGGCTAAATAGTCCGCAAGAATTATTAGAGATCGGATTTGAAGACTATCTACGCTCAGACGCAATGATTATTATCGAATGGCCTGAAAAAGCCAGTTCAATATTGCCAAAAGCAGATTTTTTTTGCACGATAGCAATACCTAACGATGGCTTAGGTCGAAAGGTTCAAATTACAACAAATCAGGATGATTAGTAGGAGGCGATTTTATTTTTATGTTGCGCTACTTTTATGGATTAGTGGTATTTTTCTTTTTATTAATGCCGCAATTTTGCTATGCTCAATCGGTTACCTTATCGGCTATTGAAAAGAATCCACATAGCCAAAGTTGGCAAATAAAGCTCAATGCTCCTGCTTCAATCCAAGTTCATGCTTTTTTACTCAAGCACCCTGATCGTTGGGTAGTGGATATTACTCAAGTACAACAGTTCAATAATCAAGTGACGCCGGCTGCTTTAACGAGCACTCCAATTATGCGAATTCGTAGCGCTTATAGTAACAATCAACTACGAATTGTCTTTGATTTAAGAAAAAAAATGGCTGCTAATTCATTGCAAGTAGCCGTGTTACCGCCATTGGCTAAATTCAGTCACCCTGGTGCAGGGATCGCCGAACAAGCTCGTTCCAAAGACGTTATAGTGGTTATTGATCCAGGACATGGAGGTAAAGACCCAGGCGCCACCGGTATAAAAAATATTCATGAAAAAACTATCGTACTCAGCATCGCTAGAAAACTGCAGAATTTAATTAATCAGCAACCCGGTTTCAAAGCGGTATTAACCCGCAACAACGATTATTATTTAACTTTGCGTCAGCGCTTAGCTATTGCCCGGAAAAACCATGCCGATATGTTTATCGCGATTCATGCTGATGCTTACCCTGATCCCTTGGCCCATGGTGTATCGGTATTTGCTTTATCCCAGCGTGGCGCCACCAGTGAAGCTGCACGCTGGTTAGCAGCTCGAGAAAATCAATCAGAATTGATGGGAGGGGTGGAATTAAACGATAAAGGTAATGTTTTAAAATCAGTGCTGATTAATCTTTCCCAGACTGCCACCATTCAAGCCAGCTTGTTGATTGGGGGAAACTTGCTCGACAACATGCATGATATTGCTACCTTGCATCATCCAGGAGTAGAACAAGCTGCATTTGTGGTATTGAAATCACCGGATATCCCTTCTTTGCTAATCGAAACTGGATTTTTGTCTAACAGTCATGAAGAAGTTAAACTCAGCAGCGCAACTTATCAAAATAGTTTAGCTCATGCCATGATGCTGGGAATTAAGGAATATTTTCTGCAACGGCCGCCACCTAATACCTGGTTGGCCATGCACGCCCGGCAAGTTTATTACTCCTGCAATGAATGCGTTCATGCTAATAAATACTCTTATTCAGGATAGTCAAATGCGTATAAAAGTTTTGTCCGATTTATTAGCTAATCAAATTGCTGCGGGAGAAGTAGT